>JAPHTL010000062.1 GCA_026193355.1 Rhodospirillales bacterium | reverse complement strand
GCCGCTTCACGCGGTGGTCTCGGCGACATTGCGCGCCTGCCATATTCGATGAAGGTCCTTCTGGAAAACCTGCTGCGCTTCGAGGACGGGCGCACGGTCAAGGTAAAGGACATCAAGGCGATCGCGACCTGGCTGAAGAAACGCACATCGACACACGAAATCGCCTATCGTCCGGCGCGGGTCCTGATGCAGGATTTCACCGGCGTTCCCGCAGTGGTTGACCTGGCGGCCATGCGCGATGCGATGGTTGCGCTTGGCGGTGATCCGAAAAAGATCAACCCGCTGTCGCCCGTCGATCTGGTTATCGATCATTCCGTGATGATTGATTTCTTCGGTGGGAAGGACTCGCTGAAAAAGAACATGGCGCTGGAATTCGACCGCAACGGCGAACGCTACAAGTTCCTTCGCTGGGGGCAGGACGCCTTCAACAATTTCCGGGTGGTTCCGCCGGGCGCTGGCATCTGCCATCAGGTGAATCTTGAAAATCTTGGGCAAGTCGTCTGGACGGCCCGTGATGGAAGTAAAACGGTTGCCTATCCCGACACCGTGGTCGGCACAGACAGCCATACGACAATGATCAATGGCCTTGGTGTGCTGGGCTGGGGCGTCGGCGGCATCGAGGCCGAGGCCGCGATGCTTGGCCAGCCCGTTTCCATGCTTCTGCCCGAAGTCGTCGGCTTCAAGCTTTCGGGCAAGATAAAAGAAGGGGCGACGGCGACCGATCTCGTCCTGACCATTGTCGAGATGCTGCGCAAGAAGGGCGTAGTCGGCAAGTTCGTCGAATTCTTCGGTCCCGGTCTCGACCACCTGTCCCTGCCGGATCGCGCGACGATCGCCAACATGGCGCCCGAATACGGCGCCACCTGCGGCATCTTCCCCGTCGATGAGGAAACCATCCGTTACCTCAAGTTTACGGCGCGCAAGCCACAGCAGGCGGCGTTGGTTGAGAAATATGCCCGGGCGCAGGGCATGTGGCGTACGCGCCGCAGCCCCGATCCCGTTTTCACCGATGTTCTCGAACTGGATATCTCGACGGTGGAGCCCAGCCTCGCCGGACCGAAGCGTCCGCAGGACCGGGTGCTTCTGTCCGACGTTGCGCAGTCCTTCGCCAAGGCCCTTCCCGGCCTTGCCGGGAAGGATCCGGCCGGCCGCAAGGTGAAGGTCAAGGGCACCGATCACAAGATGCGTGACGGTGATGTGGTGATCGCGGCGATCACCAGCTGCACCAACACCTCCAACCCCGATGTTCTGGTCGCCGCCGGCCTGGTCGCGCGCAACGCCGTGGCGGCGGGTCTGAAAGCCAAGCCGTGGGTGAAGACCTCGCTGGCCCCAGGGTCGCAGGTGGTCGCCGATTATCTTGCCGCGGCCGATCTGCAGAAACCGCTCAACAAGCTCGGATTCAATATCGCCGGGTTCGGGTGCACGACATGTATCGGCAATTCCGGCCCGCTGGCCGCGCCCATCGCCGAGGCCATCGACAAGAACGACATGGTGGTTTCGGCCGTACTTTCGGGCAATCGCAATTTCGAGGGCCGCGTCAGCCAGCACGTCAAGGCGAACTACCTCGCCTCGCCGCCACTGGTCGTCGCCTACGCCCTTGCGGGCACCGTCACCCGCGATCTGTTCAATGAGCCGCTGGGCAAGGGCAAGGGTGGCAAGCCGGTCTACCTTCGCGACATCTGGCCGACCAATCAGGAAATACGCGAGACGGTGGACAAGGCGTTGAAGCCGGCCATGTTCCGCGACCGTTACAAGGATGTTTTCAAGGGTACGAAGGACTGGCAGAAGATCAAGACGTCCGGCGGCATGACGTTCGAGTGGGAGAAGAAATCCACCTACGTCCAGAACCCACCCTATTTCGTCGATATGAAGCCCGAACCGTCGGCAATTACCGATGTCATCGGCGCACGGCCGCTGGCCATTCTTGGCGATTCGGTGACCACCGATCACATCTCACCGGCCGGTTCGATCAAGCAGGACAGTCCGGCGGGCCGCTACCTGACCGCCAACAAGGTCAAGCCCGTCGACTTCAATTCCTACGGCGCGCGCCGCGGCAACCACGAGGTCATGATGCGGGGCACCTTCGCCAATATCCGCATTCGCAACCAGATGGCGCCGGGTACCGAGGGCGGCGTCACCCTCCATCAGCCGTCGGGCAAAAAGATGGATATCTACGATGCGGCGATGAAGTACCAGAAGGACTCCACGCCCCTGATCGTCGTCGGCGGTAAGGAATACGGAACAGGCTCGTCGCGTGACTGGGCGGCGAAGGGCACAAGGCTGCTTGGCGTTAAGGCGGTGCTTGTCGAAACCTTCGAACGCATCCATCGCTCCAACCTTGTCGGCATGGGCGTCCTGCCCTTGCAGTTCAAGGAAGGCGTCACCGCCAAGACACTGAAGCTGGATGGCTCCGAGGTGTTTGATGTGACAGGGCTGGAAAAGGGACTCAAGCCCCGTATGGACCTGCAACTTACCATCCATCGCAAGGACGGCAAGAAAAGCACCATCGATGTCCTGTGCCGGATCGATACGCTGGATGAGGTCGAATATTACCGCAATGGCGGCATCCTTCAGTACGTGCTCAGGAATCTGACGCGCGGCTGACATGATCGGCCGTTACCGAACGAAAAGGGAGGGCGAACGCCCTCCCTTTTCCGTTTCTGTTTCCGCTTGCCTGTTCCCGCTATCCGGGCGTGATCACTTCCATTTGAATGGCACCGGTGGGGGCGATGGTTTACATGGTGAGGATGAGAATGGCTCTTATCCTCGGCGGCTTCATGGCTGCACTGGTGTTTTCGTCAGCCCCTGCTGTGGCTGGCGATCGCTCCCTGACGGTCGTGGAGCTTTTTACCTCGCAGGGGTGTTCGTCCTGCCCCCCGGCGGATGCGCTGATCGGTGAACTTTCCGCCCACAAGGATGTTCTGCCCCTGTCTTTCAGCGTCGACTACTGGGACTATATTGGCTGGAAGGACCCGTTCGCCGATCCGGATCATTCCGCCCGGCAACGGTCCTATGCAAAGGTCATGGGCCTTGGTTATGTCTATACGCCACAGGTCGTTGTTGATGGAGTGCATCAGGAGGTCGGATCGCGCAGGGATGCGATATTCGCGCTCATCGGCAAGGCTTCCAGTGGCGCTGCCGACAAGGTTCCGGTCGGTCTGACCGTCGAAGCGGCATCGCTGAAAATCATCGTACCGGACGGCCGGGCGCCTGATGGCGGCGCACAGGTTTATGTGGCCGTCTATGACAGCAGGCACGAAACCCATATCGGACGGGGCGAGAACCAGGGAAAGGTTCTCGCCAATTACAACGTCGTTCGTTCTTTCGATTCGGTCGCCGTCTGGCGGGGCGAGCGCCTTGAACACACCATTCCCCTAAACAGTCTGCAAGGTGACGGGGTGGCTGTTTTCCTGCAACATTCGGGACCCGGGCCGATCATCGGCGCGGCGGTTTACGCCCTGGCGAGGCAGTAGTTTTTTCCAAAAACCGAAAGCATTACCTTAAGCTGCGCGTTTGATGCTGGCGGCGTGGGCGCTTGACGCCTATATCCGAAGACGTTGCACTATGCAGCGGCAATGCTGACGGCTATGGAGGACAGGTTCGTGCGAAAGATACTGACTGCCGCAATTCTCGGTTTTGGCGTTCTTCTGGCGTCTGTCGCGCCCTCGAATGCGCTTGAACCCTATTCGGAAAGCCAGACCCAGCAGTTCATTGACTGGTGCACCGGCGCGAAAAGCACGGCGCCCACTGTTTGCAGTTGCGCCGTTCAGCGCCTCGCCCAGACGGTGCCGCCTGCGGCGCTGGCTACATTCCTTTCGAGTCAGGGTGGCCTTACCCTTTCGCAGACCGCCATTGCGACGGCTGCGACGGTGACCGACGCCCTGGTTTCGTGCAGCAAGTAGGTCGATGACATGAATTGGCTTTTGATGACGACGGGGCTGGCCTTTTCCCTGATCCTTGGGCCCGCCCAGGCGGAGACCGACTGCCCCAGGGGGGAATCGGTCTATCAGATCGTCAAGTCGACGGAGGATACGGCATGGCGGCTGAACACCCGGACCGGTGAGATTGTCGCCTGCCGTTTTGATGGCCAGGCGATGGTCTGTGGATCCACGGAAACCGCGGTCGTACGACCCCAGGGATCGTACGAGGACCTCAAGCAGGAGAAAAAGCAGGACCGCGCCGATAAAATGGCCGAGGAGATGGCGATGTTTGACCGTTTTCTGGCCATGGCGAAATCGCTTCTGGCGATGGTCATGGAGTTTGAGGAGAAGCGATCCGGAGGCTCCAGCGAACAGAACTGATTTTATCCGGCGCGGCATATCTGACCGCTCCCCCCCTTGTCATTCCGGTGGCGGGTCGCCAGATAGACTGTCACGGCATTTTAACAATAAGGCCGCGAAATTTTAACAATCGCGGCCTTATTGTTGTCGGATGGAGACTGAGACCGATAGTCAGGATGAGGAGAGGGCAATGCCCGGCGGCAACAGCGGAAACGTTGGCGAACTGCGGACCCATCATGTGGGGTGGTCGGGAAATTCGGCCCGTGGCGGGGAGCCATGCCTTGTGGAAATGATGGGTGATCCCATTCTGATTGCGTTGATGAAAAGTGACAACGTTCATCCCGACGATCTGCGTAGCCTGATCGACACTGTATCCGCCCGCCTGTAGGTTTTGGGCATCCGGTCTGACATGGAAAACGGGGCCGCAAGGCCCCGTTTTCCGTTCAGGCGAACATAAAAATCAGGATGCCAGGCCCTTTTCCAGCGCGCGCGTCATGCGCTGTGCGAAGGCCGCCGCGTCTGGCAAGGCTTCGCCTTCCAGAATGCGGGCCTGATCGAACAAAAGGTGCGCCATATCCGCCAAGGCCGGATCGTTGACATCCTTTTCCGCCATGGATGACAGTTTGCCGATCAGCTTGTGGCCGGGATTGATCTCCAGTACGCGGGGCGTTGTTGCCTCCAACTGGCCGTGCATCTTCAACATTTTCTGCAGGTGGACGTCCATGTCGTTTTCGTCAGCGACAAGGCAGACGGCGCTGTCTGTCAGGCGTTCGGAACGGCGCACGTCCTTGACGTCTTCGCCCAACGCCAGCTTGATGGCGGCGATCAGCATATCGACGGCGCCGTCTTCTGCGGCATCCTTCTTCTTGTCGG
>JAPHTL010000187.1 GCA_026193355.1 Rhodospirillales bacterium | reverse complement strand
CGGCGTTCTCCGCGCTGACAACGCGCTTTGAGACTTTTTTCTGCGGAGACGGATCTGCGCCTTCCATCGTCAGGGGCTGTTCCGTTACTTCCACCGCATCGGCTTCATTCCGGTTCTCGCTCATTTACCTGCTTCCTCACGACGGTGAAATTTCCATTATGCTGCACCGCAACACAATGGAAATATAGCAGTTACAGGAAGGAGGTCAAGGCAATTGTGCGGTGCAGCATAATGGCGGGCGGGTCTGTGCCGCCAATGTGCAGTCGCCCAGGGTCACCACTTCAGGGGACGCAATCCGGCAAGGCCGTTATCGCCAACCTTAAGGCGGAAAAGGATCCGTGCTTCCTGCGGACGGCCCGTCCTGTTGTCGTCTTCCGTCGTCGGACGCGGCGGATTGACCGCCACCCCGGTCGTATCCCACCCAAAAAGAAGGTCTGGGAACCGCAGCGCGGTAAAATCCTCTGACGGCCAGAGAAACGCGTTGAAGTGAAATTGACCGCTTCGACAGGACGCCACCGTCCAGTAAAAACTGTGCGAAGGCAATTCAAGTCCCTTTGGCGCGGCATCGTACACACCATCGGCGATCATCGACGTATGGAGACGCCCGAGGTCCTCCACCGACAGCGGGACGGTTACAAGGGCTCCCCGCCAGGGGTCGAGCAGATCGCCGGCCTTCCCTACAGAAAGGCTGCTCAGATCCGCAGCGCCAAACACCCGGGCCTTGAGCACCCCTCCCTGCGTGATGTCATCAAAGTCGTAGGTCCGCACCTGCTCTTCATAACTGGCGTTGAAGACAAACCGGTATCGCAAGGGCGATCCGGGTGTGCAGGATCGACGAATGTCGCCGCCATCCACATAGTCGAACCACGTCAGTTTCCGGGCGACCGGATTATCGCCCCCCTGAAACGTGCACCCGGCAAGAAGGGCGGGAATCAAAAGGATAGCCGCCAACCACGAGCCATGACTTCGAGCAAGCGCGAACACCTTCATTCCCGGCCTCCGTTAACCGTTTATTTAAGCTGAAGGCTCATTCTAGCATGAACGACGCCGCGATCCCGGTTTTATCGCAGCGAAAGGGTCGCTTTGCTTGTTCTGCAAAGAAGAATTATATTGGCGACCCGTACGGGGAACTGGTGATGGATTCGCGTTGTTTTTTCCCCGGGACCGGCAGGAAGGCCCAGGCCTTCCCCGGCGTCAGGTGCGGTAAGAGGGGGTTTCCAGCGTTGGACTGCCGTCAAAAGAACGTTTTTCTGAGACAGGTCTTTTCCGTTGCCGTTGTTTCGGCGGCCCTTCTCCTCGCGCCTTTTCCCGCAGCGGCCAAGTGGGCCGCGCTGGTTATGGATGCGAATACCGGAGAGGTTCTTGATGAGGTCAACGCGGATACGAAAAACTATCCCGCATCCCTGACCAAGATGATGACCCTTTATCTGGTTTTCGAAGCGCTGGATCAGGGCGCCGTCACCCTTGACCAGAAAATCACGGTTTCCAACCGCGCGGCCAGACAACCGCCGTCGCATCTTGCCCTCTCGCCAGGCGATACGATCACCATCGAAGAGGCCATCATGGCCCTCGTCACCAAATCGGCGAACGATGTCGCCACGGCTGTTGCCGAGGCAATGGCCGGGTCGGAACGAAAATTCGCCATGAGGATGACAGCGAAAGCACGCTCCCTTGGCATGAGCAACACGACATTCCGCAATGCTTCCGGCCTGCCCCATCGCAGCCAGTTGAGCACGGCGCGCGACATGGCGACCCTCGCCCGGTCGCTTTTGGGACGGTTTCCCGGTTACTACGATTATTTCTCGACCCGCGAATTCACCTTCCGCGGCGACACATTCAAGAACCACAACGATCTGCTGCGAAAGTATGAGGGCACGGACGGCATCAAGACCGGCTATATCAGGGCCTCCGGCTTCAACCTTGTCGCTTCGGTCAAACGCGACGGGAACCGCCTGATCGGCGTCATATTTGGCGGTCGATCGGCCAGCCATCGCAACAAGTATATGGTCAGCATGCTTGAGGACGGGTTTGTGAAGGTGAATGGCGCCCCATCCCGCACGACCCGTGCCAAGGCGGAGGAACCGGCCAGACAGAAAGAGGCGCGGCGCGCACCGACCGTCCGGAAAGACGACGACAACACGAACGTCGACAAGACCCGCGTGTGGGGTGTCCAGGTCGGCGCCTACTATGAACAAAACAGGGCGCATGACACTGCTGTCGAAGCCACAGACGATGCGCCATCCCTGCTGTCGCAAGGGCGGGTCAAGGTCGAACCCCTGCGGACACGCAAAAGGACGGTTTACCGCGCGCGCGTCATCGGCCTGACAAAGAAGGAAGCCTACGCCGCATGCCGCGTCCTGCGCACCAAGGGGCGACAGTGTATGGAGTTAAAGGGGCTGGAGAATGTCGAACTGGCTTCCGCCGAATAGCCTCGCGCGGCCCTTCATTATCACCTAATCGAACTCGGGAACGGCAACGCCGCTTTGGCCAAGTTGTCCGGCGACAATGGCCTTGAGCCTTTCCAGTCCCTCGGCGGAAGAGGCCTCGCACCGCGCAACCAGCACCGCCTGGGTATTTGAAGCGCGCAAAAGCCACCATCCATCGTCATTTCCGACGCGAACGCCATCCGCATCGTTGACGTCGTTTCCGGTTTCACCCTTAAGGCGCGCCTTGACCTCCTCGACAACAGCGAACTTCCGTTCCTCGGAGCAATCAAAGCGGATTTCCGGCGTTGCGAAGGTCTTCGGGAGCGAATCCCGCATATCCGCAAGGCTTTGCTCCGAATTTGCGAGAATGGAAATGAGCCGCACCGCAGCATACAGCGCATCATCGAAACCATAATAGCGGTCGGCAAAGAAGATATGTCCGCTCATCTCTCCGGCGAGGGGAGCGCCGGTTTCCGCCATCTTGCTTTTGATCAGTGAATGCCCCGTCTTCCACATCAGGGGCTTGCCGCCCAGACGGGCGATTTCATCGAACAGGACCTGGCTTGCCTTGACGTCGGCGATCACCGTCGCCCCCTTTCGCTCAGCCAGCACCTCGCGCGCAAGAATGGCCATGATCTGGTCGCCCCAGAGGACCCGCCCCTGCCCGTCAATCACCCCGATACGATCGCCGTCTCCGTCAAAGCCGACCCCCAGATCGCAGTCGTTGTCGCGAACCGCCGCTTTAAGATCGGCAAGGTTTTTCTCAACCGTGGGGTCGGGATGATGATTGGGGAATGAACCGTCGATATCCGCAAACAGAAGCACATGATGCCCCGGCAGCTTTTCCGTCAACAGGCGCATGGCCTCGCCCGCCGCGCCGTTTCCAGCGTCCCAGGCGATGCGCAACGCCTTGCCGCCGCGATGGTCGTCGACAAGACGGTCGACATAGGCGTCAATAAGCGGCCTGTCCTCGGCGCTTCCGTCGCCATCGACAAAACGCCCCTCGGCAATCCGGTCGCCCAGCGCCTTGATCTGATCACCGAAGAAGGACTTGCCGCCGAGCATCATCTTGATGCCGTTATGCTCAGGCGGGTTATGGGATCCGGTGATCATCAGCGCCCCATCCGCCTTCAATGTGTAGCCTGCGTAATAGAGCATGGGCGTCGGCCCCAGCCCCACCTGAAAGACAGTCACGCCACAGGCCTTCAGGCCATCGACGAGCGCCGCTTCAAGCACTGGCGACGTTACCCGTCCGTCATAGCCTACAGCCACGCTTTTCCCGTCCCGTTCGCGCACGATGGAGCCGAACGCCCTTCCAACGGCGTAAACGTCATCGACGGTCAGCGTTTCGCCGACAATTCCCCTGATATCGTATTCGCGCAGGATGCTCGGATGCAGGACGTGTTTCCCGGTCATGCCCTTTTCCCGTCCGCCGGGGGGCGGCCGACGCAACTGTAACGGAAACCGGCCGCAGCCATCTCCGCGGGTTCATAGATATTCCGCAGGTCCACCACGATCGGCTCGACCAGAAGGGATTTCATCTTCTTCACATCAAGCGCGCGGAACTGGTTCCATTCGGTGATGATGACAAGGACATTGGCGCCGGTCATCGCCTCGTAGGCGCTTTCGCACCATGTGACGCCGTCCAGCATTTTTCTGGCCTCGCCCATCGCTTCGGGATCATAGGCGCGGACCTCGGCCCCGGCGGCCTGCAAGGCGGGGATAATGTCCAGACTGGGCGCATCGCGCATGTCGTCCGTGTTCGGCTTGAAGGCGACGCCAAGGATGGCGACCGTCTTGCCCGCAACGGAACCGCCGCAGGCGTCGACAATCCGCCCGGCCATCGCTTTCTTGCGCTTGTCATTGATATCGACAACCGCCTCGACAATGCGCAGGGGGCTTTCGTAATCGCGGGCCGTATGAACCAGCGCGAGCGTATCCTTGGGAAAGCAGGAACCGCCGTAGCCCGGCCCCGGATGCAGGAACTTGCGCCCGATGCGGCCATCGAGACCAATCCCCCTGGCGACGTCATGGACATCCGCGCCGACCTTTTCGCACAGGTCGGCGATTTCGTTGATGAACGTGATCTTGGTCGCAAGGAACGTGTTGCCCGCATACTTGATGAGCTCGGATGTCCGGCGGGATGTGAAGATGATCGGCCGTTCGATCAGGTAGAGGGGGCGATAAAGCTCCCGCATTACGTCCTGCGCCCTGTCGGATTCCGTTCCGATCACCACACGGTCGGGACGCATGAAGTCCTCAATTGCGGAACCTTCACGCAGGAATTCAGGGTTTGAAACCACATCGAATTCGGCGTCAGGGCGGGTTTCACGGATGACTTTCTCAACCTCGTCGCCCGTGCCCACGGGAACCGTCGATTTCGTGACAACCACCGTATAGCCGGTCATCGCCTCGGCGACCTCGCGCGCGGCGGCGTAGACGTAGGACAGGTCCGCATGGCCGCCTGTACGCCCCGTCGGCGTACCGACGGCGATGAACACGGCATCGGCCCCCTTCATCGCCCCGGCGATGTCGGTGGTGAAGGACAGCCGCCCGGCCTTTACGTTCCGTTTGACAAGCGCATCAAGCCCCGGCTCGTAAATGGGGATGATATTGTCATGAAGCTTGGCGATCTTTTCCGCGTCCTTGTCAACACAGACAACCTCGACGCCGAACTCCGAAAAACACGCCCCGGACACGAGACCAACGTATCCGGTTCCAATCATTGCAACGCGCATGAATCCTGCTCAGTCCTTCATCATCGTGGAAAACAAAAATCCGGGCCTTTCGGCCTCAGGTGTACTTCTTGAGCATTGAACGAACGTTCACGCCCATATCCTCTCGCTCGAGCGCGAAGGCGACATTGGCCTCCAGAAACCCGACCCTTGATCCGCAGTCGAAGCGGCGGCCGTCGAAACGATATCCGTGGAAAGGCACCTTTCCGATCGTTCTCGCCATGGCATCGGTCAACTGGATCTCATCGCCTGCGCCTTTTTCATGCTTTTCCAGTTCGGCGAAGACTTCAGGCTGCAAAATATAGCGCCCAATGATGGAAAGGGTGGAAGGCGCATCCGCCGGGTCCGGCTTTTCCACCAGTCCCTTCGCCTCGACCATACGCCCCTTTTCCTCGCCAATGTCGAGGATACCGTAGCGGTTTGTATGTTCCCGCGGCACATCCTCAACCGCGACAACATTGCCGCCGAGCGTCTCATACGCCTGCACCATCTGGCGAAGGCACCCCGGCTGCGCCAGAATCAGGTCGTCGGCCAGAATTACGGCGAATGGCTCGTCGGAAACGAAGTTTCGCGCACACCAAACCGCATGACCGAGGCCAAGGGGTTTTTGCTGCCGGGTCCATGATATCTGTCCGGGTTTCGGCAACCAGTCGGTGACGGACGCCAGAGCATCGGTCTTTCCGCGTTCCCACAGGATCTGTTCCAGCTCGACGTTATGGTCGAAGTGGTCTTCCATGATCGCCTTGCCGCGCCCCGTAACGAAGATGAATTCCTCGATCCCGGCTTGCCGCGCTTCTTCAACGGCATACTGGACAAGCGGCTTGTCGACGACGGACAGCATTTCCTTGGGAATGGCCTTGGTCGCGGGCAGAAATCTGGTGCCGAGACCGGCAACCGGAAAAACCGCCTTCCTGACTGGTTTATTCATCAAGGCCCCCTGGGTCTGTCGGGCGAAAACCGCCCATATTCCGCGCG
>JAPHTL010000161.1 GCA_026193355.1 Rhodospirillales bacterium | reverse complement strand
TTTCGAGACGGGCGCGCCAGACGGTTCGGACAATCCCGTTCCGGGTCACGCGTTCCGAACGGAAAAGGGAACATTCCTTAAAATCCATGAGGATCCTCTGGCCCAGAAGACATTCACCTATCTGGATATGGAAACCGGCGCCTTGTGCCGCCGTCAGGAACGCGGCCTGAGCGCCGTTTATACGTCGTGGCGCGCATGCGCCATGAGCGATGACGGCGCCATCGCCTTGTCGGTTGTGTGCGAGAAATTCGGGATTTCATGACGGCGATAACAGGCCTCGTCATTTTTGATTGCGACGGCGTTCTCGTCGACAGCGAAATGATCGCCAGCCGGGTTCTTTCCGAAACCCTTGCCGAGAACGGTTTACAGATTTCCCCCGCCGAATGCCGAAAGCGTTTCACGGGCCTCAGCATCGCATCTGTCGTGTCTGTCGTAAGAGAGGAATGGGGCCGCCCCCTGCCCGCGGATTTTGAGCAAACGCTTCGCAACCGCGACCGCGCCGCCTTTGAACGCGAACTGTCCCCCATGAAAGGCATCCGCGAGGCGGTCAAAAAGTTGCCTCTGCCCGTCTGCGTCGCATCCAGCGGGTCGGTCGAAAAAATTCAAACCAATCTTACGTTGACCGGCCTGATCGACCTGTTCGCCCCCCATCTGTTCAGCGCCGCCATGGTGGCGCGCGGAAAACCCGCGCCCGACCTGTTCCTCCATGCGGCGGCGTCCATGGGCTTTCCCGCCGGACGGTGCGCGGTGGTGGAGGACAGCGTTGCGGGGATCACGGCGGCGCGGGCGGCGGGGATGCGCGCGATCGGATTCGTCGGCGGCAGCCATGCCGGAATATCCTTGGCCCCGGAACTGTCGGCGGTAGGTGCGGAAGCCGTCATCACCGACATGGCCGACCTGCCCGGCCTCATCTAAGAAAGGGGCGAAACCTGCGCGCGACTGTGGCAACATAAAGTGGAAATCATTACGGGAGCACCCCACGTGACCGATGCGGCACAGCCCACCAGCCCTTATGCGCGACTGGTCGATCTTTTTGTCCCGCCGAATGTTCTGGCGGAAAATGATCCCCGTATGGTGCAGCGGTTCCGCGGAGTTTTGCGAACCCTTTTCGCCTTTTCCGTCGTCATCGTCCTTGTCCTCCCTCTCCACGCCGCCTTGCGCGGCGGCCTCATGTGGGGCGAAATCCTGTTTTCCCTGCTGTTGTTCGCCACGCCTTTCGGCGGCGGCCTGATCGTCCGCAGCACCGCCAACATCACCCTCGGCGTTGCTTTTTCGGTGCTCTGCGCGATGGTGGCCCTGACCGGGTTTGCTTTTTTCACGGGCGGCGTCCGCTCGATCGTCCTGCCTTGGTACGTGACGATTCCGGCCATCGCCGCAACCTACGGGGACCGGCGAATCACCGTTCTCTCCACCGGACTTTCCGGGCTAACGGCCAGCATCATCTGGTATGCCGGACAGGCCGACATGCTGCCGCTCAGCGTCGTCCCCCAGGGTCGGGTCGATATCATGCTTCTTGTCTCGGTTCTTGCCGCCCTCGCCCTGACCGGATGGAGCACCTATCGGATGCTGACGATCCGGCAAAAATCCAAGGAAAGTCTGCGCGCTGCGCGCCTGCAGGCGGAAGAATCGGAAAAACGCCTGTCCGAAAGCGAGGCGCGCCTGCGCGCCATTCTTGAAACCAGCCCCGCCGGCGTCGCCATCGTATCGCCGGAAGACGGCAGGATCCTGTGGAGCAATTCGAATTCCGCCGCCATGTTCGGCATGCCGCTCAACGAGTTCATCGGAACCCCCGTCAACACGCTCTGGGCCGAGCCCGACAGGCATCACATAATCGTCGAACGGTTCAACAGGGGCCAGCCCATCCGCGACGAGGAGGTGGAGCTTTTCCGGGCGAACGGCGAACGCTGGACGGCGTTGCTGTCCCTGGACCCCATCGAATTCGAGGGCAAGCCGGCCCGTCTCGGCTGGCAATACGACATCACCGACCAGAAGCGGGCGCGCGATGAACTGGAGCGACTGGCGACGACCGACTTCCTGACCGGCGCCAACAATCGGCGCCACCTCATGGCCCTTGGCGAGAAGGAAATTGGCCGAGCGCGCCGGTACAGGCACCCCGTAGCCGTCGGCATCCTTGATGCCGACCGGTTCAAGGCGGTCAACGATACCTATGGCCACGAAGCAGGGGATCAGGTCCTCAAGGCGTTGGTCTCGGTGTGCCATGAACACCTGCGCGACATCGATATCTTTGGCAGAACGGGCGGCGAGGAATTTGCTTTTATCCTGCCCGAATCCACCCGTGAAGGCGGGCGCGACGTGGCCGAACGCCTTCGCAATGCGCTGGAAGCCACACGTGTAACCGTCGGAGATCATATCATCCGATTCACCGTCAGCATCGGTGTCACGCAAATGGTCGATAAGGACGACACGCTGACCGCGATGATGAAACGCGCCGACGAGGC
>JAPHTL010000131.1 GCA_026193355.1 Rhodospirillales bacterium | reverse complement strand
TCGTCCGCCTCCATGCCTTCCTTCATCATCACCTGGCCCTTGCCGTCGTAGCCCATGCGCACGGTCTTGAGCACGGCGCGTGGGCCGATCTCGGCGATGGCCTGACGCAGCATGTCCGGTCCTTCAATCCGGCGATAGGCCGTTGTCGCGATGCCGATCCCGTTCAGGAAGTCCTTTTCGATCAAGCGATCCTGGGAAATGTGCAGGCATTCCCAGCTGGGCCTCACCACGACGTGATCAGCGAGGATCTGCACGCTTTCATGGGGGATGTTTTCGAACTCGAAGGTGACGACATCCACGGCGTCGGCGAAACGGCCAAGGGCCTCACGGTCGGTGTATTCGGCAATTGTATGTTCTGCGGCCACCGCGAAGGCGGGGCTGTCGGGTTCCGGGCAGAAGATGTGACAGCGGTATCCCATCGCCGCCGCCGCCAGCGCCGTCATGCGGCCAAGTTGGCCGCCGCCGATGATTCCGATTGTTCCCCCCGGGGGGACAATGGCGGGGACGATGGCGGGAATGACGGCTGGGGCGTTCATGGAACGGATCAGTTGTCGCTGGGCGCGTCGGCG
Source organism: Rhodospirillales bacterium (assembly GCA_026193355.1). GTDB lineage: Bacteria > Pseudomonadota > Alphaproteobacteria > Rhodospirillales > JAPHTL01 > JAPHTL01. The sequence goes on along the minus strand of JAPHTL010000131.1, from coordinate 7,075 downwards.
ACCGATTCGGTCTGCTTGCGCCGCCATGCCGCAAGGGCTTCGGCGACCTTTTCGTTGGTCAACCCGACAATGCTGGCCGCCAGAAGGGCGGCGTTGATCGCGCCCGCCTTGCCGATGGCAAGTGTGCCCACCGGTACGCCGCCGGGCATCTGCACGATGGACAGAAGACTGTCCATGCCTTTCAGGGACTTGCTTTCAATCGGAACGCCAAGGACGGGAAGAATGGTCATCGAGGCGACCATGCCGGGCAGGTGGGCCGCGCCGCCCGCGCCCGCGATGATCGCCATCAGGCCGCGCGATTTGGCCGTTTCCGCGTATTCGTAGAGCCGCTTGGGCGTCCGGTGCGCGGAAACGATACGTGTCTCGAAGGGAACGCCAAGCGCTTCCAGCGTTTCGCTGGTGTTACGCATGGTCTCCCAGTCGGACTGGCTTCCCATGATGATACCGACCAGCGGTTGTTTCCCGGCCATTTCGTTCGTTCCTTCTGCCTGCTCCGGCGCGAAAAAGCGGCCATTATATGGACGCGCAGGCGGAACACAAGCGCCACCCGCCGCATACGGCGGCTTTTCTGGTGAAGCGGGTGGGGCTGTGTTATCCTGAGCCATGAACCCTGGGCGGTGAAAAACCATGGTCGATGTGACGGAAACGGCCTCCATTGCGGGTATCAAGCCTCTGGACCCGCGCAAGAAGGGGCAGAGGGAAAAGAAGGAACACGAAGACTCCGAGGATGACGAGGAGCGTCGCGCCGTGCGTGACGAAGTCGCCGTTCTCGGCTCGCACGGGGATCTGCCTTCCGACGCCAGGGCCGCTATCGCGGCCCTTTTGGATGAAGCCGAGGAACTTCGTTTTCAACTCGTCCACAGCCGTGACCGCACACTTTTTCTCGAACATCTTTCCGACGAGGACCCCTGGCTTCATGTGCTGAACCGCCGCGCCTTCTTCCGCGAGGTTGGGCGCGCCCTGTCCTTTGTCCGACGTGACAGCATTCCCAGCGCGCTGGTTGTTTTCGATTTGCTGAACGGCGATTCCATCAAGCAGGCGTTGGGCCATGGGGCGCTGGAAGCCGCACTGTCCCATGCCATTTTCCTGATCAGGAACCGTCTGGATGAAACCGACCGACTTGGGAACCTCGGGGGCAACCGCCTCGGCGTCGTCCTTGCCGTCGTGGCGGAGGAGGAAGCCAGGGAAAAGGCGCAGACGTTGCTTGCCGACCTTGTCGGCCAGCCTTTCGTCTGGATGGGGAACAGCATCAATCTCGACATGACGTGGAATCTGCATGTTCTTGATGCGGAAGGAACCGTGGAAGCGGCGGTTGAGGCAATCGATGCGCCCTATGGCCGCCGCAGGTAGGCGGATCAGGCTATGATGTCGGGGACCATCGAACTTTCTAACGCTGAAATGCGGTCTTTCAGATTCAGCTTGCGCCGTTTCAGGCGTTGAACCTCCAGATCGTCGTAGGGTGGGGACTGGGTGATCTGTTCGATAGTCGCGTCGAGGGAACGATGTTCCTCCCGGAGGCGGTCCAGTTCCACCATCTGTTCGTCGGTTTCGTTCATGATTTCCCCGGCCCTTCCTCTATGATCCATCCTATCAGAATTCAGTTGCCGGGCGGAACGCCCGGCTTGTGTCCGGAGGCGGAAAAATGACGGAGAAAAGACACATCGGCGTTTTGACCGGCGGCGGCGATTGTTCGGGCCTGAACGCCGTGATCCGCGCCGTCGTGCGCCGCGCCGTTGGTCATCACGGGTGGCGGGTGACGGGTATCCTCGACGGAACCCACGGGTTGCTGCGTGATCCGCCAGCGGTCATGGATCTGACACTTGACCTGTTCAGCGGCGAGGTTTTGCGTCAGGGCGGCACCATGCTCGGGGCCGCCAACAAGGGCGACCCCTTTGATTATCCCGGCCCCGACGGTGTGCGTTCCGACCGTTCACAGGATTTCATCAAGGGTTACCGCGCACTTGGCCTTGATGGCCTTGTCGGCGTCGGTGGCGACGGCACCATGCGTATCCTTTCGCGGTTGTCGGAAGAGGGCGGAATTTCTGTCGTCGGCATTCCCAAGACCATCGACAACGACGTTCCGGGAACAGAATACGCCGTCGGTTTCGCCACCGCCGTCAACACGGCCGTCGATGCCCTTGACCGGCTGCAACCGACGGCGGCCAGCCATCATCGGGTGATGATTCTGGAGGTCATGGGCCGCGATGCCGGGCATATAGCGATCAATGCCGGGATCGCCGGCGGGGCAGACGTTATCCTGATCCCTGAAATCCCCTACGACATCGAAAAGGTGGCGACGAAGATCAGGGATGTGTTGGAAGGGGGGCGAAGCCACGCCCTGATGGTTTGTTCCGAAGCGGTCGGAACGGCGAGCGGCAAGGCGGTCTGGCGACCGGACGAGGAGGGCAAGGTGCGCTACGGCGGGGTAGGACATTACCTTGGCGAGGAAATCCACAGGCTCACCGGGGCGGAAACCCGCGTTACCGTCCTTGGCCATGTCCAGCGCGGCGGCATTCCGACCAGCCGTGACCGGATTGTCGCCTCGGCCTATGGTGTACGCGCCGTGGACCTGCTGGCCGAGGGCAATGCGGGCCGCATGGTCGGCTGGCGACAGCATGGGGTGATTGATATCCCCTTGCGCGACGGGGCGTCGGGGGCGTCGGTCGTCGATGTGAACGGGGCGCTGGTGAAAACCGCGCGCGGCCTTGGTATCTGTCTGGGGAACTGATCAGGGGCTGGCCCTAAAGGTCGTGATACTTCCGGGCGTTGCCGCGGGATTTTTCGGCAGGGTACTTTCGACCGTTCGCATCGATCTTGCGATGCGCCGCTTCGGTCAGGTCAATGCCCGCGCGTTCGCATATGAGAAGCAGATAGAGCAGGACATCGGCGCTTTCCTCCGCCAGGCGTTCGACAAAGGCCGGGTCATCCAGTTTCTTTTCCAGCGCGCCGTCGTTCAGCCACTGCCCCAATTCAAGAAGCTCGGCCGCTTCCAGGTTGAGCGAGATCATCAGGTTACGCAGGCCGTGAAATTGTTTCCAGTCGCGGTCGTCCCTGAACGCGATCAACCTGTGGGTGAGAGCATCAAAATCCTTGGTCATCGGTGGTGGAAGTTCCCTGAAATATGCAAAATCGTTTCCCGAAGGACCCGCATTAGGCCAGAATCCCTGCCTTGAGGCAATATAAGGACACGTCGATCTCCCTGTTTTTGCGCAATATTATTGCGTAAAATTCCCATAAATAAGATAGGTGTTTGACTCCTTCTGCGGCTGTCGATATTCATATGAGGGAATCTTAATATTCGGGTTCGTTTAAGAGTTTTGGGGAGGCTGGGCCAACAAGCCGCAAACACGGCGACAAGGCCCCTTTGATTTAAGCCAAAGCCGAGGCCGCTTAAACCCGTTTATGTGGGATATATTATAGCCCGTTTGCAGGGAGAGGACGTTCCATGCCGACTTTTGTACATACCGACAAATGCGATGGCTGCAAGGGTGGTGAAGTCACCGCTTGCATGTACATCTGCCCGAATAACCTGATGAAGCTCGATACCGAGCGGATGAAGGCCTACAACCAGGAGCCCGATCAGTGCTGGGAATGCCAGTGCTGTGTGAAGGCTTGCCCCCAGCAGGCGATCGAAGTTCGCGCCTATCAGGACGTCGTTCCGATGGGTGGCGCGTGCATTCCGATGCGTACCGATCAGGCCATCATGTGGACGATCAAGTTCCGCGATGGTGAGGTCAAGCGCTTCAAGTTCCCGGTTCGCACAACGCCGGTCGGCTCGATTGACCCGTACGGCAACAAGCCCGCACCGGGCAGCCTTGACGATAACCTGCTGTTCACCGAGACGGGCAAGACCCTTCCGGTAATCAGCAATTAAGGGAACCGGAATACGGTTCTTATCAGTTCTTCTTCTCAGCGGGAGGCCCGCACCGGGTGGTGGGTAACCGTTCATGAAGGAAAGGTGAGGAAACATGACTGAAGGTACTTTCGGTAATCCCGAAATCATTGATATCGAAACCGATATCCTGCTTGTTGGTGGTGGTATGGCCGCGTGCGGCGCCGCCTTCGAAGCAAAGCGTTGGGCCAGCGATGATCTGAAGATCACCCTGGTTGACAAGGCCGCCATGGACCGCTCCGGCGCCGTGGCGATGGGTCTTTCCGCGATCAACACCTATCTTGGTGATCGCAAGCCCGAAGATTACTGCCGTATGGTCTCTGCCGACCTGATGGGCATTACCCGCGACGATCTGGTGTTCGACGTTGGCCGTCACGTTGACGACAGCGTGCACCTGTTCGAGGAATGGGGCCTGCCGATCTGGAAGGACAAGAGCACCGAAGGCGTGCCGCTGGCCGAAGGCGGCAAGCCGGTTCGTTCCGGTCGCTGGCAGATCATGATCAATGGCGAAGGCTACAAGACCATCGTCGCGGAAGCGGCGAAGAAGGCGCTTGGCATCGAGAACATCATGGAACGCGTGTTCATCGTTAAGTACCTGCTTGACGAGAACGAAAAGAACCGCATCGCCGGCGCTGTCGGCTTCTCGGTTCGCGAGCACAAGCTCTACGTGTTCAAGGCCAACGCCATCCTGAACGTTGCCGGCGGTTGCGTGAACATCTTCCGTCCGCGTTCCAGCGGCGAAGGCAATGGCCGCACCTGGTATCCGGTGTGGAACGCCGGTTCGACCTACGCCATGGCGGCGGAAGTCGGCGCCGAGCTGACCATGATGGAAAACCGCTTCGTTCCGGCGCGCTTCAAGGACGGCTATGGTCCGGTCGGCGCGTGGTTCCTTCTGTTCAAGTCGAAGGCCACCAACGGTTTTGGCGAAGACTACGTCGTCAAGAACGCCGATATGCTCAAGGACTTCGCGCCTTACGATCAGGCTGCGGTCGTTCCGACCTGCCTGCGTAACCACGCGATGCTCAAGGAGATGAAGGAAGGTCGCGGCCCGATCCTTATGGATACGCCGACGGCCATGGCCAAGCTGGCCGAGACCATGACTCCGCAGGAGATCAAGCATCTCGAAGCGGAAGCATGGGAAGACTTCCTCGACATGTGCATCGGTCAGGCGGGCGTCTGGGCCGGCATGAACATCCGTCCGGAGGAAACCCCCTCCGAACTGATGCCGACCGAGCCGTATCTCCTTGGTTCGCACTCCGGTTGCTGCGGCATCTGGGTGTCGGGTCCGTCCGATATCGCACCGCCCGAGTGGCAGTGGGGCTACAACCGCATGACCACCGTCAAGGGCCTGTTCACGGCTGGTGACGGCGTCGGCGCTTCGGGCCACAAGTTCTCGTCGGGTTCGCACGCCGAGGGTCGTATCGCCGGTAAGGAAATGGTCCGCTTCGTCCGTGACAACAAGGACTTCAAGCCGGTCCTGCATGCTGATATCCCGGCCATCGCCGAGGAAATCTACCTGCCGGTGCGCAACTACATCGAGCACAAGGACAAGACCACGGCTGAGGATGTGAATCCGCATTACATCCTGCCTGCCATGTTCCAGAAGCGTCTGCAGAAGTACATGGACGAGTATGTGGCCGGCACCTCCACCTACTATCAGACCAACGCCAAGCTGCTTGAGATCGGTCTCCAGCACCTGACGTGGCTGAAGGAGGACAGCAAGAACCTTCGTGCGAAGGATCTGCACGAACTGATGCGCGCCTGGGAAAACTACCATCGCCTCTGGGCGGCGGAGGCTCACCTGCGCCACATCATGTTCCGTGAAGAGACCCGTTATCCGGGCTTCTTCTATCGTGCGGACTTCCCGGACCTCAACGAGGCCGAGTGGAAGTGCTTCGTCAATTCCCGCCACGATCCGGAAACGGGCGAGTGGGAAATGAAGAAGGTCCCGCACATTGATCTGGTCGAAAAGCACTACGTCGGCCAGGGCCACTAAGCGGTCTATCCCCTGCCGTAGCGCTTGCGCTGCGGCAGGGACCGAAAATCGGGGGTGCCGGCTTGACCGGCCCCCCTTTTTTCTTATTGTAACGGCCCCAGTTGCCGGTTGCCGATTGAACGGAAAAAACATGAACGAAGACGACGATCTCCCCCCTTCCGCCATGGAAGAACTTGACGATATGGCGCAGGAAAACCGCAAGCAGCCCGAGAACGACACGGATGTGACGGTCGAGATTTTCGACGGTGTGCGCGGGCAGGATGGCAGCCCCGTCGACCCGGTGCGCCTTCAGGCCGAAGACAGCTTCTGCTTCCGTTGCCACAAGGACGTTCCCTGCTGGAACGAGTGCTGTCATGGCGCAGACATTACGCTGACGCCCATGGATATCCTGCGTCTGGCCCGCCATTTCGACATCACCTCGCGTGAGGTTCTGGAGCGTTATACGGTTCCGGCCATGTGGGACAAGGCGGACCTGCCGGTGGCCAAGCTCAAGATGTCGGGCGCCGATGGAAAGGGCGCGTGCCATTTCATGACCGACGATGGCTGTTCGGTCTATGAGAACCGTCCGGCGACCTGTCGCTATTATCCCCTCGGCCTTGCCAGCGTGAAAATGAAGGGCGCTGACGACAAGGACGAGTTCTTCTTCCTGGTCAAGGAAACGCACTGCAGCGGACACAAGGAAACAAAAGAGCAAACAGTCGCTGGCTTCCGTGAGGAACAGGGGCTGGAGGCCTACGACGACGTCAATCGTGGCTGGATGGACATCCTGATGAAGATGGCGTCGTGGAACGTTCTTGGCGGGCCATGGGGGCAGCGTCTGACGCCCCAGACCCAAAAGATGTTCTTCATGGTCTCCACCGATGTCGACTCGCTTCGCCGCTTCGTCTTCGAGACCAAGTTCCTGGAAACCTATGAAATTGATCCCGAAGCCGTCGAAGTCCTCAGGGAGGACGACGAAATTCTCATGAAGCTCGGATTTGACTGGATGAAAAACATCCTGTTCAACGAGCCGACCATCGGGATGAAGGAAAATGTTCTTCAGGCTTCGATTTCAAAGGCTCGCAACGAAATGGGCGCGACCTGATCCGTTCTGACCGCAAGGATCCGTGATGAAAAGGGGCGCCGGAAGCGCCCCTTTCTCATTTGGCCGCCGCGGCTGACCTGGTTGGTTTCATTGCCGCTTGCGG
>JAPHTL010000224.1 GCA_026193355.1 Rhodospirillales bacterium | reverse complement strand
TCATCGCCGACTTTCAGCGCCCCATCCATGGTTCGCTTCGCCGGAACGGCGTAATAGCCGGCGAGGGTGCCGTCGGCGCTTTTGCGGATTTGTCGGAAGAACACGGTCGAGGCGCCCGGCTCCAGGGCATCAATGTCTTTTTCGCTATCGGGCAGCGCCATGTCTTGAGTTTATCCTCTCCGACCCTGCGTGATTGTTGGTTTGATTTTACGGGAACATATTTTGCGACAGCACCTTAGCGGAACTTCACTGCATTGAGAAAGATGGAAACATCAGGTCATTTCGGCGGCGGACTCAACGGCTGGGAACTCCAAAGTGAAGCGAGCGCCTGCTTCGGTGTTCTCCGCCTTGATTTTCCCCTTCATGTCGGAAACGATTCCGTAGCTGATGGAAAGCCCAAGACCGGTGCCCTCGCCGACTGCTTTGTTCGTGAAAAATGGATCAAAAATTCTTGGCAGAATATCTTCCGGGATGCCGCCACCGTTGTCCTCGACGATGATCCGGACGGATTCATTGTTTTCATCAAGGGAGACGGTGACGCGTTTCTCTTCCTTTTTCTGATTATCCTGCAAGGCGTCCCGTGCATTGCCCAGCAGGTTCAGCAACACCTGCTCCACCTGCACCCGGTGGCCGAGGATGGGCCGGCAACGATCGGGAAAATCGAGCCGCAAGTCGATATCGGCGAGGCGGAGTTGTTCGCCGATCAGGCCCTTGACGCCATTGATGGCTTCCCGCAGATCGACGACCTCGGGCGTCTTGTCGGATGTGCGACCGAAGATCCGCATATGGTCGATGACCCCCGCCGCGCGGTCGATCTGCCGCTCCATCTTTTCCAGCTTGCCTGAAATATAGTCCGGGTCGATGCGATTGGCCGATAACTCGTTTTTCATGTTGTTCGTCGCCAGACGGATGACATTGAGCGGCTGATTCAGTTCATGCGCCACGCCGGTCGCCAGTTCACCCAGTGTCGCCATTTTCGAAGCCTGAATCAGCTGCGTCCTGATCTTCACGTTCTCCGTCATGTCGTTAAGCATGAACAGAAGCCGCCGCTCGTTATGAATGATTATCGGCATGAAATAACAATCGACAAAAATCGGCTTTCCGAATGTCGTCGTGACCTGAAACTCACCCCTCATGGCCACGCCCGCCGAAAGGGCTTCCATGGCCATTGCGTACATACCGGATTCTTTCCAGGAAGCGATTTCGTGAAAGTTCTGGGACAGAACCTGCTCGGTCGTTGCGCCGATGATCTTCCCGACGGCTTCGTTCGCGGAAACACATTCGCCGTCCCTCCCGTAAACGACGATGCCAACCGGTGAACCTTCAAATACCGCCGAATTGATCTGCAACAGGTCGAGCACCTGTTTCTGGGCGGCGCGCTGGTCTGTGATGTCCATGCCGGCGCTGAGGGTTCCGGTGATCTCGCCTTTCTGGTTTCGGACAAGCGTATTCTGCCAGGAGACCAGACGACGCCCCCCGTCGGATACCACGACGTGGTTCTCATAGAATTCAAGCGGTTTGATTTCCCCGGCCATGATTTTACCGAACGTGGCGCGGACTTTTTCCCGTTCGTCGGACGGCAACGCCATTTCGAACCAGTCCCGTCCGATCAGCGCCTTTTTGTCGTGGCCAAGAAGCGCGGCTCCCTTATCGTTGATCAGGTCAATCCTGCCTTCACTATCCAGGGCGACGATAACAGTGCCGGCGATATTGAGATAATTCTCAGCCCGCCGCTTTTCCTCCAGCAGGTCGCGGGTTCTTTCCTCGACCTTGACCTCGAGGCTTTCGTTGAGGCGTCGGATCGTCTCCTCGGTTTTTTTGCGTTCGGTAATGTCGTGCGCCGTCCCCACCATGTGGGACGGGGCGCCATTCTCATCACGGAAAGTTTCCCCTTGCGCATGAATCCACCGCTCCTTTCCATCGGCACGTAGAAACCGGTGGTCTCCGGAGAAGGGGGCGAAAGTTACGATGGCGCGATCCAGTTCTTCCCGCAATGCCTGGCGGTCTTCGGGATGTACAAAGGAAAAATACAGATCATAGGTGGGGCGGGTGCGCTCCGGATCCACGCCGAACATTCCGTAGAGTTCCTCCGACCATGTGAGATCGCCGGTCTGAATATTCCATTTCCAGCTTCCGAAGCGGGCGATGCGCTGGGCCACCGCCAATTCCATCTGGCTATCGCGCAAGGTCCGCATCTGGTCGGCGATTACATCCCCCATCTCCTTGAGAACGGCAACCAGCGGTTGGAATTCGATATAGGGGCTGCCCCTTGCAAAGGCCGCATCGTCGCCTTTGGAAAAATTCTGGACGAGATTCACGAAATGGCCGAACGGCCGACGGAAGAACAGGCGCATGACCAAGGAGGTCATGAACAGGGTGGCTATAAGGACGCCGATCACAAGCGGCAGGAATGTCCAGAAGAATTGTTTCTCCACCTCTTTCATGTGAGCGGCGGAAGCGCCAAGGTGAATGTGGCCGACCGTCACGTCATTGTGAATGATGGTTCGCTCCATCAGAAACAAGGGGATATTTTCATCATTCTCCAACTGGAAGAGGATATTGCCCTCGGCATCCTCGATTCTCAGCGTATCGATCAGTTCGTTGCGTGTATAGCCCGCCCCGATGGCGGCAACGCCGGACTCATCGAAATTCCAAAGGGGATTCTGCAATGCCGCCGCCAGGTCGACGAGATATTCTTCGGCCTTTTCCTTGATATCCCGATTGGTATTTTCGGTGAACTGATGGTGGCTGATGTAGAAGACAATGACGGAGATTGCCATCAGAACAACCGTGAGGCTGAACGAAAAATTGGCGATGATCGACCGCTGTTTCAATTGGCGAACCCCGCTTGCTAACCGCACCACCTGGAAGTGACGTTCAAGGTCAATCGACCGCTCCGAGAATATTCCGCATCGTCCCGTCCGTCCTCATCTCGTTCAGCGTCTGGTTGATCCGGGGAAGGAGGCTGGCCGCCTGTCCTTTTTTTGCGAGTCCGAAATGGAACGAGGCCTCATCGATTATTTTCGGTGCCGCGGCGAAACGCCCGCGCATGTTCGGGTTTTTGTTCAGGTAATCACTGGCCGTGCTGCGATTCAGGATGATGAGGTTGACCCTTCCGGCAAGGAGCTTGCGGATATTCTGCTCATCGGATTCGACCATTTCCACGCGAAGGCCATGGCTTTCGGCCGCCTTGGTGAAACGGCCGTAATCGAACCCCCTTACGCCACCGATCGTGTAGCCCTTGAGGTCCGGCCAATCGTTCCAGGCGAATCCCTCCATCTTGTCGGTGGCGTAGTAGAACAGTTGCGGATCGGTCGCCACCACATCGGTGAAAAGCATGTAGGCCCTGCGCTCTTCCGTTTCCTTGGTCGCCAACACGATGTCGCGCGTCCCGTTCTGCATCTGGCGCAGGCAACGTTCATACGGATAGATCCGCATTTCGGTTTTCAGGCCAAGGCGCTTGAAAACTTCCCTGGCAATCTCGACGGCAAATCCACCGGTGGGAGCATCGCCGTCTTCACCGACGATCCACGGCGGCCAGGGGTCCGTCGATATCCTGATGACGGGGCTGTCTGCCCTTAGCGGGAATGAAGCAAGCAGGAGAAAAAGCGCCAAGGCGAAAAAAGCAGCCGAACGGATTTTCGTCATTTCGAAGGTTCTCCCCTTAGTCAATCGCCTGACACCTTGCCGTGCCGGAACCTCCCGTCCATCCCGGCCTCAGGTTTCCGCGCCGCCGGCCTTGCCTTTCGGCATAACGAGGGTCACCGTGGTTCCCTTGCCAGGGGCGCTGTCGATCTCCAGGCGCCCGCCTTGCGCTTCGGTCATCATCCGCGCCAGACTGAGGCCAATTCCACAGCCTTCCGCGTGACGACTGATCAGACTGTCCTGACTTGCGAAAGGACTCTTTGTCGATTCGATCTGGGCGTCAGTCATTCCGCAGCCATGATCGCGAGTGCTGATCCTGATATCGGAATCAGTGCGTTCGATATCAAGGACAACTGTGCTTCCGCTTTGTGAAAATTTTATCGCGTTGTCGATGATGCATTCGAGCGCGCGGCCCAACATGGTGGAATCCGCGGAAAATTCTTCGATATCCGGCACTTCCGGCATTTGAAGGGTGATCTGCTTCCTTTCCGCTTGCTCGCCCATTCTGTCTGACAGGCGTGTGCGGAGCGCATCGAAGGAACAAGGCTCCAGAGACGGTTTTCCACCTTCCGATGCAAGAGCCGAAAGATCCAGAATCCCGGAAATGGCGTTTTCCAGACGCATCCCGGAAATATGGATCAAATCGAGGTACTCGCCGATGGATTCCAGTTTTCCATTCATCAGAAGCGTCTTCGCCAATTGTGCAAAGCCGTTGATTCCGTTGAGGGGCGTACGCAATTCGTGGCTCATCATGGCCAGGAACGTATCCTTCGTGCGATTGGCCGCCGCCAGCACTTCGTTCGCCTCGCGCAGGTCGACGGTCTTCGCCGCGACCTCCTGTTCTAGTCGCTGCAGGAACATCCGCTCATGGAATTTCAGGCGGACTATCTCCACGCCCTTGCGGACGGCATTCAACAGATAGTCCGGAGAGAACGGCTTGATGAGAAAGTCCTCCGCCCCAAGGCGGAGCGCCTCTATCGCCTCGCGCATTCCGGCGTGGCCGGTAACCACAATGACATAAAAATCTCGCTTTTCACTGGTTCCCGTCCGCAGTTGACGAGCCAACTCCAGGCCGTCCATCCCCGGCATACGGATGTCCGTCACGATTATACCGATTGCGGCATCGCCCCGAACCAGGGCCAGGGCCTCATCCGCATTGCCCGCCGACAGACAATCGAACCCCTCCCGCCGCAACAGTTCGACAACTTCCTCGACGATTTCCGGCTCATCATCGACGATCAGGATTCTGCTCGCCAAAGCCAGGGGCAATCCAGAGTCATCGTCCTGCAATCGCCCCATCGTCACCGCCCTCTCTCTCGCCCTGGTTTCAATTCGTCTTTATCCTGCGATTAATAATATTATAAGAAAGAAAAAACACCTTACAATCCAGAGTATACGGTCCGCTGTCTCTGCAATTATGGCTTTCTGACCGCCGACACCGATCCATTTTTGCGCTTTATCTTTCTTGTCGGTGATAAGCATTGGGCAGCGTTTCTCTTTGTGAAATGGCAGATCACACGTTCTTACAAGAAAGCGGGTGGCCAGAAAAAACGACACGCGCCATTGCCCCGACCGCAAAATGACCAGCC
>JAPHTL010000320.1 GCA_026193355.1 Rhodospirillales bacterium | reverse complement strand
TTTGCGTTACGGTGAACGGTCAGGGAAACCGTACTTCCTTCCGGGCCGCGCAAGAGAGTGCTGATCATCCGGTCCGAAAGGCCGGAGAGGCGGGTTCCGGCAATCGTTTCTATCCGATCATCCGGTTTGAGCCCCGCATGTTCCGCAGGGGAATCGGGGAAGACCGAACGGATCACGGGGTAACCGTCAACCAGACGAAAGCGAATGCCGATCCCGACATACCCCTGCCGCTTGGCGCGGTTTTTTCTGGCCTCCTCGGCCCCTGCATAGCGGGAAAACGGGTCCAGTTGCGACAGGGCGCCGTCCATGACGGCCTCATAGATCTTTTCCGGTGTCGCATGGGCCAGGTCCGGTGAATGTTCGCGGGCGTGAACGACAATGTCATAGGTCACTGCCGCCCATGCCTTTACGTCGTCAGCAACCGGGGCCTTGAAGGTTTCCGTATACGCCGTCCCGACGCTTAGCCCTACGTCAGGTCCCAACAGATTGACGACAATCGCCGGGTCGATGCTGCTCAAACCCCGAATCCCTTCCAGGGCGACAGCGTCCGCTTCGATACTTTCAATATAGCGGGTGACGATTCCCTCGTAGGCGGCGGCGAATGTCAGTTCGGAAACAAGCTTTGGAAATTTGGGCGCAGAAACCTGCGCCGCGGGGCGGTTGTCCGTGCCCGCGCATGATGAAAGCGCCAGTATGAACGTCCATGCCAGCGCAAAAGTGCGTAACCGAATGGACATAAGCGGGCATTTTCCACGATTTTTCCTGCCCCGTCACCTTTTTGCCGCAGGAAAGGTTTTCCTTGATGCGGCAGCAGGCGGTCAGCGCCTTTTCTTTTTCCGGCTGGAAAACACTTTCTTCCCTTGCCGACGGGAGGTGACGGTGTTGTTGGGCTTGCCGCCGTCCACCAGATGGAGGACGAGGGAGCCCGTGATTGCATCCGCTTCGATCAGCAAGGCCTCGACGTTGTCGCCCAGTCGATAGGTGTTTCCCGTCCTGCGCCCGATCAGGCTGTGGCTGGCTTCGTCGTGTTCGTAAAAGTCGTTGGGCAGGGTGGAAATCGGGACCAGGCCGTCCCCGCCGCTTGGCTCCAGTGTCAGGAACAGGCCAAAGCGCGTGACGCCGCTGACGCGGGCGGCGAAGACGCTACCGACCCGATCCGACAGGAAACCCGCGACAAAACGGTCCACGGCGTCGCGTTCGGCGGCCTGCGCGCGCCGCTCGGTTATCGAGATGTGCTCGCCCATTTCCGAAAAGTCCGGATGCCCGTCTTCAAGCCCGCCACTGCCCAGCCCCAGGCTGCGGATCAGGGCGCGATGGACCAACAGGTCCGAGTAGCGCCGGATGGGCGAGGTGAAGTGGGCGTAGCGCCGCAGGCCGAGGCCGAAGTGACCGAGGTTTTCCGGTGTATAAACAGCCTGCGCCTGACTGCGCAGGATCACTTCATTGACCAGCGTGGCGTGAGGCGTACCCACGACCGCAGCGATAATGCGATTGAAGTGATGCGCGGAAAGAACCTGCCCCTTGGGTAGCTGAAGCTTGAGGCTGGAAAGAAAATCGTGCAGCGAATTCAGCTTTTCGGGCGATGGCAGGTCATGGACCCGGTACATGCAGTGCATCTGCTTTTTTTCAAGGGTTTCGGCCGCGGCGACGTTGGCCGCGATCATGAATTCCTCGATCAGGCGATGACTGTCGAACCGTTCACGAACGCTTATGCCCTGCACGTTCCCTTCATCGTCCAGGACAACTTTCCGTTCCGGCAGGTCGAGTTCCAGCGCCCCGCGTTTCTTGCGGGCGCTGGACAGTGCTTCAAAGGCGCCATAAAGGGGTTGAAACAGTGGTTCGATGAGGGGCGCTGTCTTTGCATCGGGATTGCCGTCAACGGCCGCCTGCACCTGTTCATAGGTTAGCCGCGCGACCGACTTCATAAGGGCGCGTTCGAACCTGTGGCGTTTGATGTTGCCGTCCGCATCCAGCCACAGATGGGCGGCCAGACAGGGGCGTTCTTCCTCGGGTTTCAGGGAACACCACCCGTTGGACAGGGCTTCGGGCAGCATTGGAACGACGCGGTCCGGGAAATAGACGGAGTTCCCCCTGAAATAGGCCGCACGGTCCAGCGCACTGCCCTGGGTGACGTAATGGGCGACGTCGGCGATAGCGACGATCAGGTGCCACCCGCCCTTGTTGTTCGGGTCGCTATCGGCTTCCGCCCAGACGGCGTCGTCGAAATCGCGCGCATCCGGCCCATCGATGGTCACCAGAGGCGTGTTCCTGAGGTCGACGCGGCCTTCCGCCTTGGCTGGCCCGGCGTTTTCCGCCTGTTTCAGGGCCTCGGCGGGGAAGTCGACGGGGATGTCCTTATCATGGATGGCGATCAGGCTGATGGCTTTTGTACCGTCCTTTCGCCCCAGGTTCTCGCTGACGCGCGCCTGACGAAGGCCAAGACGCTTGCCCGGAAGGACCTCGGCCAGGACAAGATCGCCGGGTTCGGCCGCGATCTCGCCGTGTACGATCAGCAGTTCGCTTTTCATCTTGCGGTCGGTCGGCCGCAGGCGCAGTTCCCCGCGTTCAATCGTGCATACGCCCATGACACGCGCCGGGGCCGCGCCGATGACGCGGATCGTCCGCCCCTCGTAGATCTGGTCGCCGATGGTCCGCAACCGGGCGAGAACCCTGTCCCCTTTGCCCAATGCGCTGCGGCCCTTTTTTTCCGGGGCCATGAAGATCGTCGGCGGTGGGGTCTCGTTATGCCAGGTCAGGGGACGGGCGAGGATTTCACCATCCTCATCAGGGCCGAGAACCTCAAGAACCGTAACCTCGGGAAGCGCGCCCTGATTATGGAATCGCCTGTTACGCCCACGTTCGATCGACCCGTCTTTCTCCAGTTCCTTCAGGACCATCCGCAATCGCGGCCTGTCTTCGGCCCGAAGACGGAAGGCGCGCGCGATCTCTCGTTTTCCGGCGTTTCCGGGATTGTCCTGGATGAACGCCAGTATGGCTTCCTTGGTGGGGAAGGGGGCCGGAGCCTGTTTTGATTTTGCCACGGGGTTCTACCGGCGTATCTGACGCGCGGCGCTCAGGACGCGGCCGCTTTTTTGCGAGGGGCCGCCTTTTTCTTCGGTGCGGCCTTCTTTTTCGCGGCGGGCTTCTTTTTCGGTGCAGCCTTTTTCTTTGGCGCCGCTTTCTTTTTCGGCGGAGTCTTCCCGCTCTTGGCGGCCTTGGCGGCAAGAATTTCCACCGCCTGATC
>JAPHTL010000227.1 GCA_026193355.1 Rhodospirillales bacterium | reverse complement strand
CCGCCATCATCGGCAATCGACAGCGGGGCAACAGCGACGCCGTACCGTTCATTGATATAGAACCGGCGTTCGCCTTCATTCGGGCGAAATGGCGCGGCCCGGAAACCCGGCGTCGACGGGTTGGCATCAGCGACACGCACGATGTCACGCCCCTCCCATCCCCTCGCGTTGATCTCCATCACCACCATCCCCGCAGCGGGCAACACACTGTCCAGCCCCACTGGCTGTCGGTTTTCAATCATCAGGGCGCGCCCATCCCCAAGGTCCACACGCACCGCAAGGATACCCTTTCCCTCGGCAAGGGGCCGCAGGGTCAACCGCCGCACGTCGCCGGGACGCAGGCCGACAACCTCGTCGCCGCCGATCCAGCCCAACTGGCGGCGGGTGAAGGATGACGGCGCGGGGGGCGGTTTCCGCAATTCGACAAAATGCTCGCTCATGATGTCCCAGGGGCCGACATGGATGGCGAATTCGGCAGGGGTAAAGCGTGCATCAGGTTTCTGATGCCTGCTTTGCAAGTCGAAGTCATAGAGATCGACGACCGCCCGATTTCCCGCCTTGATGCCACCGAAGGCATGCAGAAGATCATGAGCGACATGCCCCGGATGGGCATTTTCTGCGGAAACGACGGTTGGTCCTGCGAATCGGCCGCCCCCGTTGAGGGTGACCTCTTCCAGGCGCACCGCCGTGCGGTTCACACCCGAAAGCATCCCCGGATTGGCGCAATAGGCAATCATCCCATAGCCGCTTCCCCACCTGGTTTCGGCGCCGACCACAATCCAGACCTGATCGAACGAATCGAGTTTTACATCGTGTTGCACCGCCCCCAGAGAATCGGCCAGCAGGCGACGAACGCGATTCCTGTCGACATCGTAGTTATGGGGGCTGACCTTGTATTCATTCAGGGGAGCAGGCATGTCGTACCACCCCGTGACTGTCGGCGTCAGCCATAGCTTCCCGTAGGAGGCGGCCCTGAGGTACTTGTCCACCTTGTCCACCTTTATGCGGATCTGCTCTATGGACCGGGTCGGATTCGTTCCGGGGAATCGCACGGGAAGCACAAGGATTCGCTGTTCGCCGATGGCTGAAACGGGGTCGGCGACGCCGGACAGTGCCGGGCCGTGAAACAGGCCGACCATCAGCACGGCAACCAGAATTGACAGGCGGAAAACCATGCGCCCCCCTACTGGACGATCGGTCAGACCGGCACGTTGTCGATCAGGCGCGGTTTGCCGAGCCATGCGGCGACCAGAACCCGCGCCGCGCGCGCCGGGTCGGAAAGGCCCTGAAGCGTTTCCGCGTCACGGACCTCAAGATAGTCAACGTGGCCGAAACCGGCATCCAGCAGGGCCTGTTTGCCCCAATGGGTCAATTCCGGCGGTCGTTCGCCTTTTCGATAACGCTCGGCGACCGCGTTGATGATTTGATAGAGCTGCGGCGCGACGGCGCGCTCATTCTCGGTCAGGTACTGGTTGCGCGACGAACACGCAAGGCCATCATCCTCACGCTCGGTCGGCGCGCCTTCGATCTGCACGGGAATATCGAGATCCTGAACCATGCGGCGAATGACCAGAAGCTGCTGATAGTCCTTCTCGCCGAATACGGCGACATCGGGCTGCGCCTGCAGCAAAAGCTTGGTCACGACGGTCGCAACACCCGTGAAAAATCCGGGACGATACTCGCCTTCAAGGATATCGCCGATACCGGGGACGGATACCTTGGTCACCGCGCCACCGGGGTACATTTCCTCGACCGAGGGTGCGAACAACAGATCTACGCCGCCTTCGGCCAGAAGCAAGGTGTCCTTGCCCTCGGCGCGGGGATAGACGGCAAAATCCTCGTTGGGGCCAAACTGTCGCGGGTTGACGAAGATGCTGGCGACCGTCCGGTCCGTCATTTCCTGCGCCCTGCGGATCAGGGACATATGCCCGACATGCAACGCCCCCATGGTCGGAACGAAGCCGACGCGAAGGTCGTTCCGGTGCCAGGCGGAAACCTGTTCACGGAATTCGGCGACGGTGCGAACGATGCGGAACTTCCTGTCCCCGGCCTTGCTCCCGACCATTGCCTACTTCTCCGCCTTGACGCCGAAGCAGTGTTCCATCGCCGGAAAACGGCGGGCGCGGACATCCGCGGCATAGGCCGCGACGGCCTCTGATACACCGCTCGACAACTCGGCATAGCGTTTGACGAACTTCGGCGTGAAATCGTTGAACAGGCCAACGACATCCTCTGTCACAAGAATCTGCCCGTCGCAGGCGGGCGAAGCCCCGATACCGATCGTCGGTACAGGAACCGTTTCCGTGACCGTTCTGGCAAGGGATTCGACTGTCCCCTCGACAACCATTCCAAATGCTCCGGCATTCGCTACGGCCTTGGCGTCGTCAAGGATGCCTGCCGCCTCCTGCTCCGTCCGGCCATGAGCGCGAAATCCGCCCGCCGTGTTAACGGACTGCGGCATCAGGCCGATATGGCCAAGGACGGGAATGCCCCGTCGGCTGAGGAAAGCGATGGTTTCCGCCATCGCAACGCCACCTTCGAGCTTGATGCCCGCTGCACCCGTTTCCGACATCACCCGCGCACAATTGCGGAAGGCCGTTTCCGGCGATTCTTCGTA
Organism: Rhodospirillales bacterium; assembly: GCA_026193355.1. Lineage (GTDB taxonomy): Bacteria > Pseudomonadota > Alphaproteobacteria > Rhodospirillales > JAPHTL01 > JAPHTL01. Next base: position 17,441 of record JAPHTL010000227.1, on the reverse strand, counting down.
GCTGCCGAACGGCATGTCGATGATCACCGGACAGCCTGGGGCCCCGCGGGTGACCGCCCTGCCGTGGGCGATCATCATGTCGAGCGTCACGCCCAGCGTACTTTCCATGCCATAGAGCACCATCCCCAACGAATCGCCGACCAGAAGGAAATCGACGTGGGGGGACAAAAGCTTGGCCATAGGTGTGGTATAGGCGGTGAGGCTGACGATCGGCTCGCCGCCCTTCCGCGCCCGGATGCCAGGAATCGTCAGGCCCTTGGTCTTGACCGGTGTGCTCACGGCGCTCTCTCCCCTGTTTTATCTTTTATCGCGCTTCACCCCTATTATTGCAAATCCATTGTGCGGCGCACAACAAAGGGGGCGGTACGGAATGGACAAACCGGGGGGCTCAGACGCCTTCGGCGATGGAAGCCAGTCGCTTCTTGTCGAGAATTCGGATTCGGCTGTTGCTGGGGACGGCAATCAGGTTGTCACGCTTGAACTGTGAAATCGTACGACTGACCGTTTCGATGGTCAGACCAAGATAATCGCCGATGTCGAGACGTCCCATCGGAATGGAAAGCTCAAACTCGGGGTGCCCCCTCAGCACAGCGCCATCCGACAGCGCCAGCAAAAATGAGGCGACTTTTTCCACCGCCGATTTTCGGCCGAGCAGCAGCGTATGTTCCTCAACCGCAACCAGTTCCTGAGAGAGAATATCGACCATCTTTTTCCGTGCAGACGGAAACCGCTCCATCAGTTTTTCGACATCGGCGACATTATACCGGCATGATGAAACCTGGGTCACCGCCTCGGCCGAATAGACGTAAGCACCGTTACGACCAAGGCCGAGGAGGCTTCCCTCACCAAGGAATCCGATGATCTGCCGCCGGCCGTCGGCCATCAGCTTGTAGAGTTTCACTGTTCCCGCCGTCACATTGAACAGGGCGGTTGCCTCTTCACCCTCGCGGATCAGAGGGCGGCCTTTTTCCGTCAGCACAGGGCGCATGGCGGCGTGAAGGTCTTCAAGCGAATCGTCCGGAATGCCGTCACAGAAGGTCAGGCGCCTGACATCACAGGCGGCGCAGAAGCCATCTGCATGGGTCTGCTTCCAACGCGCTGCTGCATGATCAAATGGCGTCATCACCGTCCTCCCACCGCATCGGAAAGGGCCTGAAGTCCTTTTTTGCGGCGTATCACCGTTCCGTCGCTTGTACGGGTCGTGAAATGGTAGATGGGTGGGGCGGCGAGGCTTTTAAAGGGATTTTCCTTTTTCCGGCCCGGCGTCTCCGCCCTTTTGCCCAGGCGTTCCAACCGGGGGGGACGGCGGGTCGTCATCGTCGAACAGGATCCGATTCGCAGCGCCGTCCAGGTCTTCGAACTGCCCGGAACGCAGGGCCCACAAGAAGGCGATCAACCCCAGCAACCCCAGCAGAAGCGCGATGGCGATCAGGTAGATCAGGTTGCTCATTGACGTTTCCTTCCGGCCAGACGCATGGCGTTGGCGATTACCGCGACGGATGATGTGGACATGGCGATCGCCGCCACCAGCGGCGTCACGAAACCGGCGACGGCGATTGGAATCGTCACCACATTGTAGATGAACGCCAGCGTGAAATTCTGTTTTACCAGTACGTCGGCGCGCTTCGCGATTTCCAGTGAAAGTCTCACAGGATCAAGACGCGCGCCCTGGAACACCAAATCGGCTGCCGTCTGGCTGATATCGACGGCAGTGCTTGGAGAAAGCGAAACGTGCGCCGCTGCCAGGGCAGGCGCATCGTTCAACCCATCACCGACCATGACGACCTTGCGCCCCTGCGCGGCGAGATTTTCCAGAAAATCGAATTTCTCTGTGGGACTGCACGATGCCCGCCAGTCCGCAATTCCAACAGCCTCGGCAACCGAAGTGACCGCAGGCGCATGATCGCCCGACAGAAGGTACAGGGTATAGCCCTGCGATTTCAACGCCGCGACGGTTTCCGCCGCATCCGCGCGGGGTCTGTCGGTGAAGGCGAAAAGAACTGGCGCACGGCCCGGTCTTGACAGCCATAGCTCCGGTCCGGCAGCGGGCGCTTCGCCCTCGCCGCCGGTTTCCGGGCCACACCAGGCGCGGCTTCCCAGACGCACCTCGCCATCCTCGCCATCGGCGGCCAGGCCCAGACCCGGTTCTTCGCGCACCCCATCGATCCCGGCAACGACCGGGGCCGAACGCACAAGCGCGCGGGCAAGGGGATGTTTGCTGCCCATCGCCAGCGAAGCGCCCAGTCTCAGATCCGCGTCGTCCAGCCTTTCGATATTCACCAGTTCCGGTTTTCCTTCCGTCAGCGTGCCTGTCTTGTCGAACACGATGGTATCGGCCACCGCCAGCCTTTCAAGCGCAGTCCCCGATTTCACCAGAACGCCACTGCGCAGCAGGCGGCCGCTGGCGATAACCTGAACGGTCGGCACGGCCAGCGCCAGCGCGCAGGGACATGTGATGATCAGAACGGCGATGGCGATCAGAAGGGCGTCCTGCCACGGGCTTCCCGCCAGCACCCAACCCAGAAAGGTGCCGAGGGCCATGACGTGGACAATGGGCCCATAGAAACGCGCAACACGGTCCGCCAGGGCGACATAACGCGCGCGGCCCTGTTCCGCGTTTTCCATAAGGCGCACGATCTCGGCAAGCAGCGTATCTTCGCCCGCCGCATCGACAGTAACTTTCAGCGGCGCGCTGAGATTGATGGCGCCCGCGAACACCCGTGTGCCGGGCTCCACTGCTATGGGTGTGGTTTCGCCGGTGATCAGGCTGGCGTCGACGTCACCGCGTCCTTCGCTGATGGTGCCGTCCACGGCGATCCTTTCGCCAAGTGCGACAAAGACCGTTTCCCCCTGCACGATCTGTGAAGGCGGCACCATCCTGCGTTCGCCGGATGGCCCGATAACCGTCGCCGCCGCACCGTTCAGCGCAAGAAGATGTTCGGCGGCGGACCGTGCGCGGCTTCGTGAACGATGATCCAGATAGCGGCCAACCAGCAGGAAAAACAGAAGCGTGATCGCCGAATCGAAATAGGCGTGTTCGTTGCCCTGCATGGTTTCGAACAGGCTGATGCCGGATGCCAGCACAACGCCGAGCGAGATGGGAACATCCATGTTGACGCGTCCCGCCCGCAACGCAACGAACGCGGACCGGAAAAATGGGATGCCTGCAAAGGCGACCGCCGGCAAGGCGACCAGGGCGGACAGCCAGTGCATAAGCTCCCGTGTCGCCACCCCCATCCCCTGCGAGTGCCCCGCCCACACCGAAACGGAAAGCAGCATGACGTTGCCCGCGGCGAAACCGGCCACGGCCATCGCGCGGAGCAATTCCTTTTCCCGTTTGGTGGTTTCACGGCTGAGGATCGCCGGGTCGAAGGGCACCAGCCTGTAGCCGAGATGCGTTACGGCGGCGACCAGATCGTTGGCGTCCGCTTCCGCCGCGCGCCACCTCAACTCCAGACGCCTTGTCGTCATGTTGACCCGCGCCTTGATAACGCCGGGCTGCCGCGCAAGAACGGTTTCGATCAACCAGACACAGGCCGCGCAATGCAACCCCTCGACCATAAGGTGGAGGGACCCTGTTTCAACGCCGCCTTCTTCCTTCGTCGTTACGTGGGCCGAGTAATCAACGGTGGCTTCTTCCTCGTCCGGACGGATCGGCGTCAGATCCGGGTCAAGGCAGCGGCGCTGGTAATAACTGCCCAGGCCCAATTCGTTGATCAATCCGTAGGCAGCCGAACAGCCATGACAACAGAAGTCCGGACCACCGGAACTGTTGGCTGGGACGTCAAGTCCGCAATGAAGGCAGTTCGACATTTCTTCCCGCAAGCTTTCGGCGTATCGGGTTGACTTTCGGCTGGAGCGTTCGTTTCCGTCAACCGCCGCCGAAACACCCCTTAGGGAATGACGATTCTCTGGCTGTGCTGATAGGGCATTTCACCGCCACGCGCTACGACCCGCACCTCCCATTGACCGGCCTGGGGAAGTTTCAGGACCACGCCGTAGCGGCCCTCACCCCTTTCCGCGAACGTCACCTCCTGATCAAACCCCTCAATCGTAGGCCTCAGAATCTTCGCGTCGACCTTCAGGCCGGATATGGGATTGGATCCCCGGTCGCGAAACGTCACTTCCAGCAATCCCTCGCGCGCCTCGGGCGTGGCGACAATGGCGTCCGCGGACGGAAGGTAGGCAACGGATGCCTGCCAGCCCATGGCTGCCTGTAACCGCGCGGCTTCGATATTGGTGTTGTAGGCCAGACCTTTTTCATAGTGGTTGCGCGTTTCAAGACCGGTGAAAGTCGAAAGCGCGAAATAGATCATGATGCCGTTGACGATGACCACGATCGTCATCCCGCCCACAAAAATCCACGGATACCACCATCCCGGTTTGCGGTTGTTCGCCGCTTGCCCTGACGCTGTCGTCATTGTTTGAGCATCCCCATTTGCCACGTTTACCATCGTCAATGTTCCGGGCCGCGGAACACGGATTCGTGCGTCACGACGACGCCGGTATGCGTATCCTTCAGGATAAAGGTCATGTCATTTGAACTGCCGGCAAGTGCGCTACGCTCGGCGCGCACATAGACCTGGAACGGAACGACCTGATCGGGCTCGACCGGAAGGGCGACCTCTTTCGCGCCATTTTTTTCGATGCCAATAACCGTCATCGTCGCGCCCTCGACACCCTCGACGGAAAGAACGTAGTCCTTCTTCACGTTTTCCATGTTCAGGATCTTGAACGTATAGCCGTTCCGGATTGATCCATCGGAAAGGTTTACATACAGGGGTGAGCGATCATGCAGGACGTTGATTTCCATCCTTGTGCGGGTCGCAAGGCTGACGACCATGACCAGCAGCACCAGCAACATGATCGCCATATAGCCGATCGTGCGTGGACGGATCAGGCGCAGCTTTGTCTCGCTGTTTTTCGATCGGGCCAGCTGGTTGTTGTTTGAATCATACGTGATCAAACCGCGCGGCAGATTGAACCGGTCCATGACCGCATTGCAGGCATCGACGCAGAGCGCGCACCCGATGCACTCCATTTGCGAACCATCGCGGATGTCGATCCCGGTGGGGCATACCTGCACGCAGGCGGAACAATCCACGCAGTGACCACGTCCTTCGAAGTTCGTCCCACCCTTCGCCGGTTTGGCCCGGGGCTCACCACGCCATTCCTCATAGGTGACAAGCAGCGAATCCTCGTCAAACATGGCGCCCTGGAAACGCGGCCAGGGGCACATGTAGAAACAGACCTGCTCCCTCGCCCAACCGGCAAGGAGATAGGTCATGAAGGTCAGCATCCCGATGAAGGTGAGGACCCATCCACCGGCTTGACCGGTCAGGATCTCGCGCGTCACCGTCGGCGCATCGTTGAAGTACCAGACCCAGGCGAAAGACATCAGAAAGGCGATCAAAAGCCAGACGACGTGTTTGGTGACCTTCTTGACGGCCTTCATCAACGTCATCTTGCCCCGGTCCAGCTTGAGCCGCTGGTTCCGGTCACCCTCAATGACCTTTTCCACCCAGAAATAGAGGTCGGTCCAAACCGTCTGGGGGCAGGCAAAGCCGCACCAAACGCGTCCGAACAACGATGTCGCAAAGAAAAGGCCGACAGCGGCGATAATCAGAATCCCGGTCAGGTAATAGACTTCCTGGGGCCAGATCTCGATCCCGAAGATGTAGCCGCGGCCCGCCCCGATATCGAGCAGGATCGCCTGATTGGGAAAGCCTTCTCCCCGATCCCAGCGCAACCACGGCAGAACGTGATAGATGCCAAGCAACACCCACAGGGACGTCCACTTCAACGTCCGGAACGATCCGCTGACGCTTCGTGGGTAGATTTCAGGCCTTCCGGCGTACATGGGTTGATCGCCAGAAACCTCGGCCGCCATGGTCGGCGATACCGATTTGACGTTTTCTTCTGGCTCGGGGGAGGAAGTTTGCGCGGTCGACATGATCGTTATTGTCCGATCCCTATGTGATCCCGGGCTTCTTTCACACTACCGGAACGCGTGCCTTCGACAGCATCTCCGAAGCATCAAAATATGGCCCATCCAAGCCCGGTTCACCCCCGAGAACCCGGCGCACTCTTTTATCAGATACGTCTTATATGAGAAACCAAAACCGAAGGCATTCACGTTTCCGTGTCGAACGAACAGGCGGTCGAGTTTTCCGACCGCCTGTCCTTATCGAAACGTTACTGACCGCCGCCCAGAGAGTGGACGTAGATCGAGACCTGCTTGATCGAAACGTCATCGAGACGTCCCTGCCAGGCCGGCATCACGCCATGCTTCGGGCTGTTGAGCTGGGCGAGGACAGCGTCCTTGCCGGCGCCAAACAGCCAGATGCCGTCGGACAGGTTCGGCCCACCCATCTCGGGCAGGCCGTGGCCGTCTTCGCCATGGCAGGCGGCGCACTGTTCGGCAAACACGGTCTTGCCCGCGCCGTCACCCTGCAGGCCGCCGATCACGTAATCGGCGACAGCGGCCATCTCTTCCTTCGTGATCAAGCCGTCAACGCCGTATTTCGGCATTTCGTTGACGCGCTCTTCCTCATGCCCGGAACGGATGCCGAAACGTACGGACTGTTCGATGGATTCAAGCGTTCCACCCCACAGCCAGTCGTCGTCGGCAAGAACCGGGAACCCGGGGGCTCCCTGTCCACCGGCGCCATGACAAGGCGCACAGTTCTCGTTGAACAGCGCCCGGCCACCGGCCATCGCGTAGTTCAGAAGCTGGCTGTCCTTGACGATGTCGGACACGTTGGCTTCCTCGAACTTGCCCAGCCATTCGGAGCGGGAAGCCTTCACGGCCTCCATTTCCTTGGCGTGTTCAGCGCGCGAAGAATAACCGATCACACCCTTGGTGTAATCGCTCAGGCTCGGCCATGCCGGGTAAACGACCCAGTAACCGACAGCCCAGATGATGCATGCATAGAACGTGTAGAGCCACCACTTGGGAAGCGGTGTATTCAGTTCCTGGATACCGTCCCAGCTGTGGCCGGTGGTCTCCGTTCCCGTCAAGGCGTCCTTTTCGACGTTCGCCATGACATTCCTCCTTAATCGTCATCCTTCAGCGGGATCTGGGCGTCTTCTTCAAAACGCCGCTTGTTCTTCGGACGAAACGCCCAGAACAAGACCACACCGAAGAGGATCATCAGCCATACGACCCAGTAGGGTCGTATGGCGTCCGATATTGCTACGAGGTCCAAACCCTCAGCTCCTAGCGGTACAGCGTCTCGGGGTCGACGTTGGTGAAGTCCACCAATGTCCCGAGCATCTGCAGATAGGCGACGAGAGCATCCATTTCGGTCGTCTTCTTGGCATCGCCATCGAAGCTGCCGATCTTGGCCTTGGGATAGCGGGCCAGGAACGCTTCCACGTCCCCACCGGCTTCACCCATACCCTGGATGCGAAGATCCTCCTTCGCCGTTGCAATCTGCTCGTCCGAGTACGGCACACCAACGATACGCAGCGTCTTCATGTGATCGGCTGCATCATCGAAGGAGAGCTCACGCTTCGCCAGAAAAGCATAGGGAGGCATGATCGATTCCGGCACAACACTGCGTGGATCGATCAGATGCGCCACATGCCAGTCGTTGGAGTACTTGCCGCCAACGCGCGCCAGATCGGGGCCGGTTCGTTTCGAACCCCACTGGAAGGGATGGTCGTACATGCTCTCCGCCGCCAGACTGTAGTGGCCGTAACGTTCCGCTTCATCGCGGAACGGACGAACCATCTGGCTGTGGCAGTTGTAGCAGCCCTCACGGATGTAGATATTCCGACCCGCCAGTTCGAGCGGCGAATACGGACGTATCCCGTCAACCTTCTCGATCGTCTGCTCCATGGTGTAGAGCGGAACGATCTGGACCAGCCCGCCGATCGATATCGTAAGCAGGATACCGATCGCCAGGAGGATGACGTTCTTTTCGAAGATTTCGTGCTTCATCTCCGTCTCTCCCCCTTAGCTGGCCGACGCCGCATGCGGCGCCTGTTCATAAGCTGGCTCGCTGCGGATCTCGCCCTTGATGGTCTTGATGAAGTTATAGACCATGATAAGAGCGCCGATCAGGAACAGCACGCCACCCGAGCCGCGGATCACGTAGTACGGATGCATGGCCTCCACGGACTCGATGAACGAGTACTGCAGGAAACCGAGGCTGTCGTAAGCCCGCCACATCAGGCCCTGCATGATGCCCGAAATCCACATCGAGGTGATGTAGAGGACGATGCCGAGCGTCGCGATCCAGAAATGCCAGGTAACCATGCGCAGCGAATAGAGACGCTGGCGGTTCCACAGGCGCGGCACCAGGAAGTACAGCGCGCCGAAGGAAACGAAGGCCACCCAGCCGAGAGCGCCGGAGTGAACATGGCCCACCGTCCAGTCGGTATAGTGACTGAGCGAGTTGACCGCCTTGATCGACATTGCAGGCCCTTCAAAGGTGCTCATGCCGTAGAAGGCAATGGCCGCCACCAGGAAGCGCAGGACCGGATCGGTGCGCAGTTTGTCCCACGCGCCCGAAAGCGTCATGATGCCGTTGATCATGCCACCCCACGACGGCATCCACAGCATGATCGAGAAGGTCATGCCCAGTGTCTGCGCCCAGTCGGGCAGCGCCGTGTAGTGCAGGTGGTGCGGACCGGCCCAGATGTAGAGGAAAATCAGGGTCCAGAAGTGCACGATCGACAGCCGGTAGGAATAGACCGGCCGTTCGGCCTGCTTGGGAACGAAATAGTACATCAGGCCAAGAAAGCCGGCGGTCAGGAAGAAGCCGACCGCATTGTGGCCATACCACCACTGGGTCATGGCGTCCTGTACGCCCGAAGCTACCGTGTAGCTCTTGGCGCCGGTCAGCGAGACGGGAACGGCGAGGCCGTTGCCGATATGCAGGACCGCCACCGTCAGGATAAAGGCCAGATAGAACCAGTTGGCGACATAGATGTGCGATTCCTTGCGGATTATCAGTGTGCCCGCGAAGGCAACCAGATAAAGCACCCAGACAATCGTCAGAATGATATCCACATACCATTCGGGCTCAGCGTACTCCTTGCCCTGGGTGATGCCGAGCACGTAGCCCAGCGCCGCCAGCACGATGACCAGCTGATAGCCCCAGAACACGATGTTCGCGAGCATCGGTCCGCCGAAAAGCGGAACGCGACAGGTGCGCTGCACGACGTAGAACGAAGTGCCGAGCATGATATTGCCGCCGAATGCGAAAATGACAGCAGAGGTGTGGACCGGACGCAGACGCCCGAAGGTCGTCCACTCGAGGCCCAGATTCAGCACCGGATACGCCAATTGAAAGGCGATAAAAACACCGGCGATGAACCCGATAACCCCCCAGAACGTGGCCGCAACAACGAATTTCTTGACGATCTCTTCGTTGTAGGCCACCGCCCCGGGATTGGTTCCGAGAGCAGTCGCTTGGTTCATCCCGAACTCCTGATTAGCCAGTTACCCATGGCTCCTGTCCCTCTTTGGCCGTCCAGATGCCGAAGCATCCGGATAAACTCCCCCACGACCGGAACGGGCGCCCTCCCTTGTGAATGCCGGTACGCCCGACATCACCCTCGCCAACGCCGCTGCAAAGCAGGCGTGAGCGCCGGGATAATAAAGTCGCAACTTGAGCAAAGTCAAACCCTACATTCAATGCTTCAAACTCTAAACTTTAATCGTTATTTGGAATTATCCCAGTATGGCAAAATTTATCATGGCTCTGACCTGTCTGGATAAACAAAGGATGTCATTAATTAGAATAATTATATTGATATTTGTGTTTTGCTTTATTCCACACGTCATAACTGTGCTAATGGCGCGATCAAGCGACTTGAACAAAGGCATCCCATGGGCCAAAACGGTCATGCCAATCCAACATTGAAGGGCCCTTCGCATCATGCCGAATATACGTACATATGCAGGGCCATTTTCTCGCACAGAAAAGCCCGTCCGCCGGCCCACTCTGGCAAGCATCGCAGGCATAGCCCTTTTGCTGGCCTCTTGCGCTGCTGCGCCTGCCAGCAGCCCTTCCTATCCGCAAGCCGCCCCCGAGGGTTTGGGCGCACGACGCAGCGTTGAGGCGACCCATGCCAGCCGCCACATGGTCGCGGCGGCAAACCCCCACGCCGTCAAGGCCGGGCTTTCAATACTGCAGGCGGGCGGCAGCGCCATAGATGCCACCATCGCCGCCCAGATGGTTCTTAACGTGGTGGAGCCGCAATCATCGGGGATCGGCGGCGGTGGTTTCCTTCTTCATCTGGCCAGCGGCGGACAGATCGAGGCCTTTGACGGGCGCGAAACCGCACCGGCCTCGGCAAGGCCAGACATGCACCTGCGTCCGGACGGGACAAAAAAGAAATTCTTTGAAGCCGCCATCGGGGGCAACGCCGTCGGCGTTCCCGGCCTTCTGTCCATGCTGCATATGGCGCATGCGCGGCATGGCCGCCTGCCCTGGGCGGCGCTGTTTCAACCGGCTATCACCCTTGCCGAGGACGGGTTTCCCGTTTCGCCGCGCCTCCATCGCCTGATCGCGGCGGACAAGCACCTGAAAACCTTTCCCGATACTGCAGCCTTTTTTTATGGCCCTGACGGCAGCGCCCTTCCCATTGGCGCAACGCTGCGCAATCCGCCCCTGGCCAGAACACTTTCCGCCATCGCGCAGGGCGGTCCGGACGCCTTCTACAAAGGTCCCATCGCCACGGACATCGCCGCTACCATACGCAACGCACCGGTCAATCCGGGCGGGATGACGATTGCGGATATGGCGGCTTATCGCACCATCGTCCGCGATCCGATTTGCGCCCCCTACAGGGTGTGGGTTGTGTGCGGCATGGGCGCGCCCAGTTCCGGCGGCATCGCAACGCTGCAAATCCTCGGCCTGCTGGAAGGTTTCGATCTGGCAGGAATCGGGCCGGGTTCGGCGGAAGCCGTCCACCTGATCGCCGAGGCCAGCCGCCTCGCCTTCGCCGACCGCGCCCTTTACGTGGCCGATCCCGATTTCACGCAGGTGCCGCAATCCGGTCTCATTGATCCCACCTATATAAGTGGACGCGCAAAACTTATTTCACTGACCGCCAGTATGGGCGAGGCGAAGCCCGGTGACCCGCAAGGGCGGACCAGCCGGGCCAATGGTCTTGATCGGGGCGAGGGCGGAAACTCGACAACGCACATAAGTATCGTGGATAGCGACGGAAATGTGGTGTCCATGACCACCAGCATCGAAAACGCCTTTGGGTCACGGATGATGGTCAGGGGTTTCCTGCTTAACAATCAGTTGACCGATTTTGCCTTTTCCCCGACCCAGGAAGGAAAAACCGTCGCCAATGCCGCCGCGCCGGGCAAGCGACCGCGCAGTTCAATGGCGCCAACCATCGTGCGTGATGCCGCAGGAAAGCCGGTTCTGGCGATCGGGTCGCCGGGCGGATCGCGGATCATCGCCTATGTGGTCAAGACCTTGATCGGGGTGCTCGACTGGGAACTGGACATGCAAACAGCCGTTTCCCTGCCGAACTTCGCCAACCGCAACGGTGCGACTGAAATTGAGGAAGGGTCGCCGCTGGAGCGTTTGACCCTTGACCTGGAAGCCTTGGGCCATCAGGTTCGCGCGGTCCCGATGACAAGCGGCCTCCACGGCATCCGCCTGCACGACGGCGGGCTTGAGGGCGGCGCCGACCCAAGGCGCGAAGGCGAAGCGCGGGGAGAATAACGATGGAAGGGAACGACATGGAATCGACTGAACCGACGGCGCTTCCTTCGGTATTTCTTCAGCCCGGCCGCGATCGACGCCTGACGGGCGGGCATCCCTGGGTGTATTCCAACGAGGTCCGGATGGATGCCGAGGCCAAGGCATTGCCCGCGGGGACCATGGTCACCCTGCGCCGGGTCGATGGCAAACCCGTCGCAACGGGATTTTTCAACCCCCACACGCTCATCGCCTTTCGCTCCCTTGGGGATGGCACGACGAAAGAATCGCTGGACGATATCATCACGAAACGCCTGACGGCGGCGCTTGCCCTACGCGAACGGCTCTTCGATGCGCCCTGTTACCGGCTGGTTCATGCGGAAGCCGACGGCCTGCCCGGCCTGATCGTTGACCGTTATGGCGATGTCCTGTGCTGCCAGGCAAATACGGCGGGCATGGACAGTGCATCCGAAACACTCTGCGCGGCATTCGAGCGCCTGTTGTCTCCGCGGATCATCGTCTTCAGAAACGACAGCCCGGCGCGGCAGCACGAGGGATTGGCGCAGGAAGTCCACATCGCCAAAGGCGAACTTGCCGGATTGATCGAATTGCAGGAAAACGGGCTGACTTTTTTCGCCGACCTCCGTGAAGGGCAGAAGACCGGATGGTTCTACGACCAACGCGAAAACCGCGCCTTCGCCGCATCGCTGGCGGGCGGGGGGCGGGTGCTCGACCTTTACAGTTATTCCGGGGGCTTCGGCATTACCGCGGCGGCAAACGGCGCATCCGAAGTCGTGCTGGCGGACCGTTCCGAACCGGCCCTGTCACTCGCCCGACAAGCGGCTGAAGCAAACGGAGTGGCGGATCGCTGCCGCTTCGAACAGGGTGACGTTTTCGCCATCATTGATCGCCTGCGCGACAAGGGTGAACGCTTTGACCTTGTGATCGCCGACCCACCCGCCTTCGCCAAATCGAAAAAGGACGTCGGTCCTGCGCGGCGCGGATACAGAAAGCTAGCGCGGCTTGCCGCAGGTCTGGTCAAGCCGGGAGGGTTTTTGTTGCAGGCGTCGTGTTCGCACAATGTTGAGGTCCCGGTTTTCGCCGAGGAGGTCGCCCACGGCATCACCTCAGCAGGCCGAACAGGGCGCGTCCTGCGCAGCGGCGGCGCGGGTTGCGATCATCCCGTCCATCCGCATCTTCCGGAAAGCGCGTACCTGAAAAGCGTGACGCTGCAACTGGACTGATCGTTTTTATTTTCGGGCCACAATGAATATCCGGCGGAAGGGGAACAGGGTTTCCCCGTCCGTCCGAACAGGGTAGGCAGCGGCGAGACGACGCGCGCAGTCTGCCTCGAAGTCCGCCCGTTCCTCGCCTTCCAAGGCATCGAGGAACCGCCGAAGCGCCGTTCCCTTCAGCCATTCCAGCACCGGGTTTTCCCCGCGCAGGACGTGAAGGTATTCCGTCTCCCATATATCAAGGCTTCGGACAAGCGGGGTCAGAAGGCCGTGATAAAAGCTGAAATCGCCTGTCCATGCATTGTCGATCAAGGGTCGAAGACGTTCGACCCAGGGGCCTTCCATAACCGCCGAATCGATCGCCGAGTGGGATGGCGCAGTGAAGTTCCGCGGCATCTGCACCGCGAACACACCGCCCTCCGCAAGGCCAGCGATCAGACTGGGAAACAGGATTGCGTGATCGGGAAGCCAGTGCAGGGCGGCATTGGAATAAAGCAGATCGGCAGGGCGCCCGGGCCGCCACGTGGCGAGATCTGCCTCGACCCAGTTTATCCCGACGCCGCCTTTGCGACGGGCGCGTTCCAGCATGTCGGGCGAGGAATCGATTCCGGTAATCCGGGCGGCGGGCCAGCGGGCCGCCAGCAGGCGCGTCACATTTCCCGCGCCGCACCCCAGATCGCAGACGGTCGCCGGCGAATCCAACGGAATGCGCGTCAAAAGATCAACGGCAGGGCGCAGGCGTTCTGAATCGAATTTCAGGTATTGCCCGGCATCCCAGCCGCTCATGCCGGCCTGTTCTCCGAATCGCTCACCTGCGTATTGGCCAGCGGGATGTCCAGCCCGAAGGTCGTGCCCTGGGGGCCCGTTTTCCCCAGAATCAGATCGCCGCCATGTATGCGCAGGATATCCCGCGCAATCACCAGCCCAAGACCCGTCCCTCCCTTGCGCGCCGAACCGGCGAACGGCTTGAACAGGTTTTTCAATGCCTTGTCCGGCAGCCCGTCGCCATCGTCGATCATCTCCATATGGACAACGCCGCCCGCGGCATGAGCATTGATACGCAAGATACCCGCGCCCGCCTGAAAGGCATTGCGGGCCAGATTGACGATCACCCGGACCATCTGGTCGCGATCGGCGAAAATCTCCAGCGATGTGGGAACATTGTTCTCCCACACCGGCCGGATCGAACCATCGAGGGGGGCAAGATGGGCTTCGGCCTCCTCGACCAGATCGTAAAGATGGAACGGGCGGCGGAAGGTGCGCGGTTTGGCGTCCGACGCATAATCCAGCGTCTGGGTGCACATGCTGACGGCCTGATCGATTGAGGAAATAAGCCGCGGCGTTACCTCGCGCACGTCGGGGTCCTCGCTCCTGACCAGCCGGTCCGAAACCAGCATCGCCGTGGCCAGCGAGTTCCGCAGGTCATGGTTGACCTTCGCCACCGCGCCGCCAAGCGCGGCAAGGCGGCTTTTCTGCCGCAACGCGCCGCGGACTTCTTCCTGCATTTCAGCCAGTTCGCGTTCCGCCACGCCCAGTTCGTCATCACGACCGGACGGGTGGATGACGCGGCGGGGGTCCTCGGGCGCTTCGCGGAAGGCGATCATGGCTTCCGTAAGACGGCGCACGGGCCGCAACATCAGCAGCTGCAGACTGACATAGACGACAGCGGCGGTAAAAAGCGAGATCAGCAGTGACAGTCCGAGAATCCGTCGTGAGTAGCTGTGCATCTCCTCGCGTAACGGGGTTTCGTCGATCAGCGCCTCTACGGTGACGCCTTCCGACGTCCGCGAAGCCCCCATCAACCGCAGGACCCTGTTCTCGTCCTGTGTCATGGTTTTGAAAGCGCCGATAAGCCAGTACGGCCATTCGGTGTGATCAACGTCGATCTCGACATCGATTGAAGTCGGCATGACCTCGCTCAGGACAAGGACCCGCTGCCCGGGCTTCAGCAGGACAACCCCGCGCACCCCGGCATGGGTCAACAGCGTGTGGCGAAGATCATCGCTTATCTTGTGTTCGGGCGCCGCCTCAAGGGCCATAGAAGCAAGCTCGGCGCTGGCGATATGTTCCTCGAACCACTCCATGCGAAAACGGGACAGGGACGGCGCCCAGATAAGAAACTCGGCCAGCATGATGACCAGCACGATAAGAACCAGGAGACGCGCCGACAGCCCGCGAAACGGCGAGGAGCGATATGCCTTGCCCGGAGGGGTGTCAAAGGTTTCGTTCATGGCGGGGACTGTAGCCGCCCACCGTCCGCGGGCGCAAGGGACAGCCGCCTATCCAAACCGTGCCAGAAAGCGAACCAGCCGTTTGGTTTTCTCGCCGAAAAAGGATGGAATGTAGAAGCTTCCCGCCGCCCGCTTGCCAACTTCGCCAAGCGTCGGATAGGGCGCAATCATGGTCGCCATTGCGCCAACCTTCATGCCGTTGGCGATCGCCAGAATCCAGGGGTGGATCAATTCCCCTGCATGGGGACCAACGATGCTTGCGCCAAGGATTTTCCCCCTGGGCGTCGTCACCACCTTTATAAGGCCATCCGTCTTGCGTTCGGCGCTGGCCCGGTCATTGTCCGCAAAAGACCAGCGCAGAATGTTGATCGCCTGCCCGTTCGCCTTCGCCTCCGCCTCGGTCAACCCGACGTGGGCCAGTTCGGGGTCGGTGTAGGTCACCCAGGGAACGGCCTTGCCGTCGGTTTTCGCGGGCATCCTGAACAGGGCGTTCTTGATGACGATTCCCGCGTGATACCCGGCAACGTGGGTGAACTGCGCGCCACCGGTCACATCACCGATGGCGAAGATGCGCCTGTTGCTGGTTCGCAGGCGGCGATCGACAATGATCCCCTTCGATGTATGGACAACCCCCGCCGCTTCCAGCCCCAGGGAACCGGTGTTGGGACGGCGACCCGCCGCCACCAGAACATGCGACCCCTCGATTCGTCGCTCACCCTCATTCGTCACGGCGACAACGCTGATGCTGCCCGTTTTTCCAGACACCTCCGAGACCATGGCGTTTTCAAGAATTTCCACCCCTTCCACGGCAAGGCGGGTGCGCACCACATCAACCAGTTCCTGATCGTCGCGCGGCATGATGGTCCCCATTTCCAGAACCGTCACACGGGCCCCGAGACGGCGGTAGGCCTGGGCCATTTCGATGCCAATGGGGCCGCCGCCAACAATCAGAAGGTGTTCAGGCAAACCGTCCAGATCAAAAATGGTTTCGTTGGTCAGGTAGGGCGTATCGGCAAGGCCCTGAACGGGCGGCACGAACGGCCCCGATCCTGTGGCTATTACAAACCGTCTGGCGCGGACGATGAAATCCCCGGCCGCAACTTCGCGGGGACCGGTGAACCGGGCTTCCGCCTGTATGACCCTGACGCCGAGGCCTTCGAACCGCTCCACCGAATCGTTGGGCGCGATGGAGGCGATGACCGCCCGGACATGATCGCGAACAGCGGCGGCATCGACGCGTGGTTCCCCGGCGACAACACCGAAATGCGAAGCATCACGAACAGATTGCGCCGCATGCGCAGCCGCCAGAAGCGCCTTGGAAGGCACACAACCATAATTGAGGCAATCGCCACCCATCCGGGCCTTTTCGATCAGGACACAGGAAGCCCCCATCTGTGAGGCGACGGCAGCAACCGACAGCCCGCCCGAACCAGCGCCGATGATGCAAAGATCAGCGTCGATCGTTTCCGGCATCGTACTTTTCCTTTCAGCGGAATTTTCCATCATCGACGGTTCCGGAACTTTTTGTAGAAGACGGGAACCAGCGACAAGAGCGCAAGACCGATCAGCGGCGCCAGCACCTCGGGCTTGAACACAATCCCCAGATCAGGCACCTCCCCCGCATCGATAACGGCGCCAAGGCCGTTGCCAACCGCAGCGTAGACCGCGCCACCGGGAATGATCCCCAAAAATGTGCAGATGACATAGGTCCGCAGCGGAACGCCCAGAAAGGCGGGAACAAGGTTGACCAGCCAGAACGGGAAAGCCGGCACCAGCCGCAGGAACATAAGGTAGCTGAAAGCGTTTTCCCGGAACCCCTCTTCCATGCGCCGCACCGCCGGGCCAGCCTTCGCCGCGAAATAATCGCCGAGCGCGTAACGGGCGAGAAGGAAAATACCCGTGGCCCCGAAGGTCGCGCCGATCACCGAGAACAGCGCCCCTTCAACGGTTCCGAACATGAAACCGCCGCTTATGGTCAGCCATACGCCGCCGGGCAGCGAAAAAAGCGTTGCGACGGCATAGAGGCCGATAAACGCAACAATCGACAGAAGCCGGTTTTCCACCACCCAGCCGACAAGGTCCTGACGATGCGTGTTCAACATCTCGAACGAAAGGTAATCGTCCAGCCCGGTGGCGAAAAAAGCGACCAGACCGGCCAGAAGAAACGCAAGGGGCACCAGCCGCCATGGAGACAGCCGTTCGCCCCCTCCCTCGGGAGGAACGGTGGTGTTCTCTGACTCTTTTCTGCCTTCTGACAAGGGCGTCACACGATCCATTGGTTGTCTTCGTTTTCAGGTTAT
>JAPHTL010000098.1 GCA_026193355.1 Rhodospirillales bacterium | reverse complement strand
CCGTGCGGAACGAAGGGTTCCTGCGAGGGATAGTCCTTCGCCTTGAAAACATGTTTGAGACCCGCGACAGCATAGGACATGGCGTGAGGGATATGGACACCGGAATTCCCGAATGCCACACCGGCCAGCGTGGCCGCGAACATGAGTTGATGGCGCGCCTCGCTGTCCGATGGATCGGTGACCGCACGGACAAGGAATTCACCCCCAAGGCGGATGGCGAACAGGCTGCCGTGATCGCTGTAGGGGTTCGCGCCCTGACTCATCGGGCGTAAGCCGGGTGTCTGCGGGCGGGCGCGTTCGGTAAAGGGGCGCGCCGTGAAGGATTCGATGGCGTGGGTCAGAACGTCAAACCCTGTCGATGCAACGACGTTCGGCGGAAGGGTTTCGGTGGTTATCGGATCGACCACGGCCAGGGATGGTTTAAGGCGCGGTGAAGCGATGCCGGACTTGAGCTTCAGTTCCTTGATGTCGCAGATGGTGATCCCCGTGCACTCGGACCCCGTTCCCGACGTGGTCGGGCAGGCGATATGCGGTTTTAGCGGTCCGGGAACCGGCTTCGCCTTTCCGATCGGCGCGTTCACATAATCAAGGAAGTCGGCAGGATAGGTGGCGTAAAGGTTCGCCGCCTTGCAGGTGTCCATGACCGACCCGCCGCCGATTGACAGATAGCCGTCAAAGTCGCCTTCCTTGGCGAATGCGGCGGCTTCGAGGAACGATTGGTTGGACGGTTCGACATGGACGTCGTCGAAGATCGCAAAATCGATACCTGCGGCGGTCAATGATCCCTTCACCGTTTCCATGAAGGGAAGCTGGCCAACTGCCTTGTCGGTAAACAGGCCGACGCGCTTCATGCCAAGTGACAACGCATCCTGCCCGACCTCCCGCAGCGCCCCGGCCCCGTATTTGATAGGCGTGACATCGATGGTGAAAACCGTTTCGTTATCGAGGGGAGGTGTCGTCATTGTCTGTACCGCCTTGGTCAATCGAGGTCAAAAACAGCGGTTCATGATGGCGGCAGGAGAAGGGGTTGGCAACGGCTCCATTTCGGGGAAATACACTTCAATTTGACGTTTTCGTAACCAACGCGCAGAATTATGGGTGTTTGACGCATTTCAGTGCGGTGATTGGTGGTGCGTTATTGCGCCGGGCCTTCGAGAACGAGGGCAAACTCCAGAAGGGAGGGGATGACGATGAAAAAGATTATCGCTGTTTGCATGGTGCTGATGATCAGCGCCTGTGGCGGTCGGATGTCCGAAGACGGCAATATGCGGGGGCTGCTTGCGGCAACCGGGGCCGGTGCGATTCTCGGCGGCATGGTAGGCAGTCAGATCGGCGGCGTCTGGTGGGTTCTTGCCGGCGCCGGCGCCGGCGCATATGGGGGTTTTCACCTCGGCCAGGCGATCCAGCAGTCCGACATCACCTTGTTCAACCGGACGGCTGATCGTGCGCTGAGTGGCGCAACGGATGGCGAAACCCTGCGTTGGACCAACACGGAGACCGGCAATCTCGGTACAATAACCCCGACCAGCACCTTCACGAGCGACGCCGGAAACCGTTGCCGCAAGTTTGATGTCATGATCTCCACCCCCGAAGGCGCGCAGCTTGGCGGTGGCGCGGCCTGTCAGACGGCGGATGGTGACTGGGCGGCGGCAAGGGGAACGCTCGGTTAATCACCCGCAACTGTTCTTGCGCATCCGGGGCCAGAGAATCGGTTATCCTTCACCTTCATCGTTGATGGAAAAGGGAAGGGGCCTCGTTGCGCAGGATGGCTGGATATCTTCTCGTCGCCGTTGCCGTTTATATCGGAATCGTCGCCGTTCTGTATTTCGGGCAGAGAAAACTTGTCTATCTGCCCGACGATCTTTTGCTGGACCCTGCACGGTACGGCGTTTCCGATATGAGACCCGCTCAAATACGAACGGAAGACGGCTTGGACCTTGTGTCGTGGTTTTCTCCGCCGCGTGAGGGGTATCCGACCGTCGTCCTGTTTCATGGAAATGCCGGCCATCTGGGCATAAGGGGGTTCAAGGCGCGCCCTCTGATCGATCAGGGCTATGGCGTTCTGCTGGTTGGTTATCGGGGGTACAACGGAAATCCAGGAACTCCTTCGGAAACTGGTCTCTATGCGGATGCCCGCGCGAATATTGTCTGGCTCTCCGGTCACGCCGTTCCAACACAGGATATTGTGCTATATGGCGAGTCGCTCGGCTCCGGCGTCGCTGTTCAGATGGCGTACGAAGGGAATGGGCGGGGGCTTGTGCTGGAATCACCATTTTCATCCCTTGCCGATGTTGGAGCAGCGCATTATTGGTGGTTGCCGGTGCGTTTCCTCATCAAGGATCGCTTCGATTCCCTTTCAAAAATATCTGCCGTTTCGGTTCCCGTTTTGATCGTTCACGGTTCGCAGGACTGGATCGTTCCTGTTCGTTTTGGGAAAAAGCTCTTCGCTGCGGCACGCGATCCAAAACAGCTGGAAATCGTGGAAGGGGCCGGTCACAACGATCTTTTCGATCATGGCGCGCTGGGAAAAATTCTTCCTTTTCTGTTTGAAGTATCCTCACGCAAGCCAGATCGATCGGGCCAGCCAACCTTGCGTTGACCAATTTTGTAATAACTCTATACTACTAATGGGAAATTTTAATTTGGGCGTAGTATGTCTACAGTGCCAAAAGCCGTTGGCGCGCCTTCGTCAGGTCTTGTCGGGGGACGCGCGGTCACTGGAGCGCATAACGTCGCCGTCCGTAACGATTCACCTGTCTCGGAGCTTTCGCCCCAGATTGGTGTTCAGGCCGAGACGGCGGAGCAGCGATTCCAGGACTATGCGCGTGGGTTCGATTCGAACCCGCAGTCCGCGCGCCAATGGTCGCGCCCGGTTATTAGCTTCCGTTCCTCGCAGGACTTTCTTTCCGCTCTTGTCGCAACAATCGGAAATACGAACCGCGAGGCGGCAAACCAGAACGGGGATTTTCGCGCCCGACCGGTCACGCTGCCCAAGGCGACACGCATTTACGAAAAGAACGCCTTGGCCATTCATGATGCGCCGCCGGATCGAGGGCAGACCCTGAACGCTTCACTTTAGAGGTATGGGCTCCCAATTTGTTTTGTGACCTGGGTCACAGACGCAATCCGGGGCAGGGGTTGATACTGTCCTGACGGTATGCGCCCGATGGGCGGCGAACATAGAAACGTAACGGGACCAGAACGTATATGGCGCTTTCCCAAGCCCTTGGATCGGTGACGTCGGCCTTGCAGACGAATGCAAGCCGGGTTGCTGTTGCGGCCGAGAATATCGTGAACGTGCACACCGAAGGCTATAAGGCCAAGGGATTTGTTCAGGAAACAATCGTCACGAAAAATGCCAATGGGGATTTTACGGCAGGTGGCGTTCGGGGGCTTGTGCGTACGCCGCCCAATCCACAGGAAGTCGATCTGGCTTCTGAATTCATTGGTTTGACGGTGGCGGAAAGCGCCTATAAGGGCGCAAGTCTTGTGGCGAGGACGGTTGATGAGATGGCCGATACGCTTGTCGATATCAAGGCCTAGACGCATCGCCCCCTTCTCCTTCTGAAATTGCGACCAGCAATGCGCGAAACGGCAAAAGGACGCATTCGTAGCGGCTCTTGTGTCCGTGTACGGAGCGGAAGGCCGCAAGTGTCGGCCACGCCTTTTCATGATGTTCGTGGTCGTCTTTCAGCATTTTCTGAAGGGCCGACAAAGCCGCGTTGATTTCAACCGGCGATTTTCCCCGCGCCGTATCGGCCAGCGCGACAGCCGAAGCCTGACAAAGGGCGCAGCCCCTGACATCGTGGCCGATATCAGCGATCTTTCCTTCCTTATCGCGACGCATCTCGATGGTGACGCGATCCCCGCATAACGGGTTGTCGAGTGTTGCTGTTCCATCGGGGGCATCAATATAACGGGGGCGTGACCCGGCGCGCGCCAGTTCCATGATGTCGTTTTCGTAAATATCCTTTCCGCCCAACGTCGTTGTTTCCCTCTAATGTCCGGAGAAGGTGCGGAGCGCGTCTTCAATGGCCTCGAAAAGTGCGTCGACGTCTTCGTCCGTGTTATAGGGCGCAAGGCTCGCCCGGGCTGTTCCGGTCAGACCAAAACGGGTCATCAACGGTTCGGCGCAGTGATGGCCGCCACGAACCGCCACGCCATGCCTGTCGAGGATCTGGGCAATGTCGTGGGGGTGCAATCCGTCGAGCGCGAAAGAGACGACGCCGACCCGTTCTTCCATATTGGCTGGGCCGACAAGCCGTGCGCCGGGGATTCCTTGCAGCCTCTCGATGATACGAAGGGTCAGTCGATCCATATGCTTGTGCGCGCCATCAAGGTAACCACTCATCACCCAGTTGAGTGCGGCGCCCAAGCCAACGGCCTGCGCGATTGGCGGGGTTCCGGCCTCGAATCTTTTTGGTGGATCGCCGTAGGTGACGCTTTCGAGGCTTACGGAACGGATCATTCCGCCGCCTCCCATGAAGGGCGGCATTGCGGAAAGGACGTCCCTGCGCCCCCACAGAACACCGATCCCGTTCGGGCCATAGACCTTGTGGCCGGAAAAGGCGTAGAGGTCCGCGCCCAGTTCGCTTGCGTCGAACTGCCCCTTGGGCGCCATCTGCGCGCCATCGACCAGAACCTTTGCGCCGACGGCCCGCGCCGCCGCAACAACGGGCCGGAAATCGGTGATCGCACCCGTGACGTTGGAGCAATGCGTCAGGGTGATGACCTTGCAACGCTCACGCACAAGGTTATTCAGCGCCGAAAGGTCGATCCGCCCTTCATCGGTAACTGGCAGGAAGCGAAGGGTCACGCCCTTTCGTTCTCGCAGCATCAGCCACGGGACGAGGTTCGCGTGATGCTCGGCGACGGAAAGGACGATTTCATCGCCTTCGCCCAACCCTTCGCCAAGGGCATGGGCCGCCAGATTAATCGCGCTTGTCGTGCCATAGGTGAACACCACCTCGCTGTCGGCGGTGGCATTCATGTAGCGCGCGACAATGTGCCTCGCCCCTTCGTAGGCCTCCGTTGCGGCTTCCGCCAACGCATGTACGCCTCGCGTGACGTTGGCGCGGTGCGTGGTTTCGTGGGCTGTTATGGCGTCAATGACAGTCTGGGGGATTTGGGCGGTGGCCGCATTGTCCAGGTAGTGGAGCGGACGGCCCATCGGACGGGTCGCCAGAATTGGAAACTGTTCTCTTATCCTTGCTGGATCGAAGGCCATCTACGAAGTCTCCTCCTGCAGACGCGCCGTTTCAAGGGCATCAAGCGTATCCACGTCGAAGAAAACGCCATCATCCGGCATTGGCACTTCGCGCAAACTGTCCTTGTGACGCTTAACAAGATCGCGTGCGCCACGATCGCCGGACAATTCCATCAACTCCGGGAAATGGCGTCGCGTCCACAGGATCGGGTTTCCGCGGCGGTTGCCGACAATCGGTGCGCAAACCGTAATTTCATTGCCGGTATTCAGGGCATCAATCAGGCGGTTCAGGTGGTCGGGTCGAAGGCGCGGCATGTCGCCCAGGCAGATGAGGACACCGTCGACCGTATCGGGCAGGGCGGCGATCCCTGCCTTGATCGAGGAACTGAGCCCTGACGAAGGGTCGTGGTTGACGGCGAACGTCACGTCACGGCCATCAAGGGCGGATGCAACTAAATTCCCCTCATGTCCTATGACGACAATCACCGGCCGCGCCTTCGATTGAAGCGCCGCATCGACGACGCGGGTTATGAGGGGGGTGGCTCCGATTTTAGCGAGCAGCTTGTTGCCTCCCTCCATGCGCCGGGAATATCCGGCAGCCAGTATCACGGCGGCGACATGGCGCGTGGAGGCGGGCGCGGTCACGGCGGGTCCTTCTTCGCCCTTGGGTCTTTCCCGTGACGTGCGGCGATCACTTCGGCAAGGATGGATATGGCGATTTCCGCCGGGGCGCGGCCGCCCAGATCAAGGCCGATAGGACCGTGAAT
>JAPHTL010000152.1 GCA_026193355.1 Rhodospirillales bacterium | reverse complement strand
CACGACCACGACCACGATCATGCCCACTCTGACGCGGAAAAGGAACGTGGCGATGAAAGGGTGGACCCCCATATCTGGCTCGACCCGCGAAACGCGGCGGCAATGGTTCGCTCAATACGCGACGTGCTCAATGAAGCGGATCCGGAAAACCAGGCGCTTTATGACGCCAATACGCGCGCCCTTCTATCGCGCCTTGAGGCGCTGGAGAATGAAATTGCAGCACGCCTTGCCCCGTTGGGAAGACGCTCATTCATCGTCTATCACGATGCGTATCAGTATTTCGAACGACGCTTTGGGTTGAATGCGGCCGGGGCCATTACAGTTTCACCCGACAGGGCGGCAGGGGCCAAACGTCTTTCGGCGCTCGCCGCAAAGATCGGAAAGCTCGGGGCCGTCTGCATTTTTGTGGAGCCTCAGTTCACGCCTCGTCTGGCGGAATCCCTTGCGAGGGAAAGTGGTTCACGGGTTGCGATGCTGGACCCGCTCGGCGCGACGATGGATGCGGGACCTGAACTTTATTTCGGTGTGCTTCAGGGGTTGGCCGACCAGTTGTCGGGCTGTCTTTCTCACGGTGAATAGTCGCTGAATGATCGCGCGCCCTATTCGTGCATCATGGGTGGGTCGGGGTCGAAATCCCAGTGTTCATCGGGCTCCGGAAAGCGGGTCATCCACTCTTCCAGCAAGACCATGTGGCCGGCTTCTTCATCGGCGAATTCCTGCGCCATGACACGAACTTCATCATTCGTCGTGTTTGCAGCGACCTGGGCGTAAAAATCACGTGCGCTCGTTTCCACGTCGTAGGCCATGCGAAGCGCATGGTGCGGTGTCATCAGGTAGTGAATCTTGTCGGCTTGCGGCGTTTCCGGGGATTCTTCGCCCGGCCACTTGAAGTCCCATGGGGCGATGTGGGGAAGGGTGCGGCCTTTTGAAAGTTCCCTTACCTCGGCAACGTGAAGCCGCCCGTACTCCGCCAGCTGCTTGAACAAGGCCCCGGCGTCGGGATTGTTGTGGAGCACCAGGTTTTCACCCACTTCCTGGTAACCCTCGGCGGCTTCCAGTTCTAGCGCCAGCGCATGGGCCAGAAATTCTTCCAGGGTATTGATTGCTACGGTGTCACCGCGTTCCTTGCTGCCTTCACTCACGGCCTTGCTCCCTTGCGGTTTTTTTCCGCTCCTTGTTGGGTGGGCGGGTGGTTGCTGATCGGACGCCCGGACATTCTAACCTTATTAACCGCTCTTCGGGAAGGGCGCACCGATCATCCCTTGTTCTTGCGGGCCTGCTCTACGAGATGTTTCAGCGTCGCCTGGTCCACCGCGCCGGGGATAATCTCGCCGCCAATGATGAATGCCGGGGTGCCGCTGATGCCAAGGTGTTGCGCCAAGGCTCTGTTGCGGTT
Organism: Rhodospirillales bacterium; assembly: GCA_026193355.1. Classification (GTDB taxonomy): domain Bacteria; phylum Pseudomonadota; class Alphaproteobacteria; order Rhodospirillales; family JAPHTL01; genus JAPHTL01. Next base: position 859 of record JAPHTL010000152.1, on the reverse strand, counting down.
GATCATCGCCGTGACCTCGGGCGAGGCCATATCCTTTTCCAGGCGGGTGAAATCGATGCCGAATTCTCTGGCAAGATCGGCAATCCGTTTGGATGTTACCGATCCACGAAGGTTCATCATACCAACGTGAAGATCAAGATATTTCCCCTGAAGGCTTGCGGCAAGGGCGGCGCGGGATGCGAGTTCTGATTCAGGGCCGAGTATCGGGAATTCCTTGAAAACGTAACGGATGCCCTTATCGCTTTCGATCAGGGCCATAATCTCGGGGAAGACCTTCTTGCAATAGCCGCACTTGTAGTCGAAGAACTCGACGATGGTGACATCGCCCTTCGGATTACCGCCAACCGGAGAGTCGGGGTCGTTCAGAAGGTCATTTTTCGCGCCTTCCATCGCCGTCTCCACACGCGCCTTTTCCATCGCTTCCTGTTTCTGGCGCAGGATGCCGATGGCTTCCATGATGATTTCGGGATTCTTCATCAGGGTCTCGCGGACAAGTTCGCGCACCTGTTCCTGCTCGGACGTGGAAAGCCCGTCGGCAGCCTTTGCCGTCGGCGCATTGAAAAGCAGGGCCACGGTCAAGGGCAGCATGAATGCATAGGTGAAGATCCGCGAAAAGGTCATGTCGTAATCCTGTGTCGATCGGTGGGTGAAGGTGGCGCATGATGGGCGAGAGCGAGGTTCGAAACAAGTCCCGCCGCAGCATTTCACGTGAAAATGATAATCGTTCACAAAAGAAACAACGTTATCGCGACAGGATAATATTGGCTATCCGCCCCTGTGCGCCACTCGGGTCCCCTGCCGATGCCACGCCGATGAAGGCTATCTTCGCCTTTGAAACGGCATCGTCTGGCCATGCCCT
>JAPHTL010000304.1 GCA_026193355.1 Rhodospirillales bacterium | reverse complement strand
GCTTGTCGCGGTGCTGGCCGGGGAAGACCGCCTGATGCCGCATATCCACCTGAGCCTGCAAGCCGGTGACGACACGGTGTTGAAGCGGATGAAGCGTCGGCACAGCCGCGCCCAGGCCATCGATGCCTGCGACCGTCTGCGCACCGCACGGCCCGACGTGGTTTTCGGCGCCGACCTGATCGCCGGATTCCCGACCGAGGACGCGGCGATGTTCGACAACACACTTCGCCTGGTCGATGACTGCGGCTTGATCTATCTGCACGTCTTCCCTTTCTCCGCCCGGCCCGGAACGCCGGCTGCCAAAATGCCGCAGGTTGCCGCCGCCGAACGCAAGGCGCGGGCCGCAACCCTTCGCACAGCGGGTGAAGCGGCGCTTGGCCGCTATCTTCAGGGCCGCGTCGGAACGTTGGCGAGTGTGCTGGTTGAAGAGGATCGTTTCGGCCACGATGCCCATTTCGCGCCCGTCCGACTGACCTTCGATGCACAGGCGGGCGCGATGGTCGATGCCCGAATCACGGCCGTGGACAACGGCAACCTTATCGGTGAGAAAGCAGAATGACGGAATCCCCCCGCAAGGAAGGGTGGCTGGCGCGCCTGAAGGCCGGCCTTGGCAAGACATCGTCACAATTGACCGGCGGCATCACCCAGCTTTTCACCGCCCGCAAGCTCGACAATCAATCGATTGAGGAACTTGAAGACCTGCTGATCGCCGCCGATCTTGGCGTCGAAACAGCGACAGCACTGACACAGCGCATTGCCTCCACCCGGTTCGGCAAGGAAGTGACGCCGGAAGAAATCCGCAAGGCATTGGCGGAAGAAATCACCCCGATTCTCGACCCGATCGCCGTGCCGCTGACAATCGACCCGGCCCACAGGCCCTTCGTCGTTCTGGTCTGTGGCGTCAACGGCAGCGGCAAGACGACAACCATTGGAAAACTGGCCCACCAGATGAAGGCCGAGGGCAAGAAGATCGTGCTGGCGGCGGGGGACACCTTTCGCGCCGCCGCCGTCGAACAGCTGAAGGTCTGGGGCGAAAGGGCCGATTGCACCGTCGTATCCCGCGATACAGGCGCGGACGCCGCAGGTCTGGTTTACGATGCGCTGGAAACGGCGCGGGCGGAAAACGCCGATGTCCTGATGATCGATACGGCGGGCCGGTTGCAGAACAAGGCCGACCTGATGGCCGAACTGGAAAAGATCCGCCGTGTGATCCGCAAGCTTGACGACAGCGCGCCGCACGCCTGCCTGCTTGTTCTCGACGCCACGGTCGGCCAGAACGCCCACAGCCAGGTCGAGACCTTCCGCAAGATGGTCGACGTAACCGGCCTGGTCGTCACAAAACTGGATGGGACGGCCAAGGGTGGCGTGCTGGTCGCGCTGGCGCAGAAGTTCGGCCTGCCGGTTCACGCCATCGGTGTCGGCGAAGGCGCGGACGATCTGCGCCCGTTCGAGGCAAGGGTCTTCGCCCGCAGCCTGATGGGCCTCGACAGATAGCACGCCCGGCCGCAAGCCGGACGAACAATCAGACCAGAATGTTCAGATAAAAGCCGCGCGGAACGTCTTCCCGCGGAGGGGCGTTCGATTCCAGAATGCGATCAAGCCGGGCGATGGCCTTGCGGTTAAGCGGTTCTTCGGACGAGGTCGTGACGTTCGCCCGCTTCCGCACCTCTTCGGCGAACGAGTAGCCCGATTTCTGCTGTCTGGTCGGCGTTACGGCCGCACCGCCACCAGCTAAAATCCGTGTGTCTTCCACCATGCCTCAACCACATCCATTCGCCGCCGTGGGCATTCCTTCCCGGCGGGACATAATCCAACGATGCTAACACTAGGGGGGAAATATTAACGAAGTCTTTGCGTGTGCGCCTGTTCGGCGGAATTGCTGCGCGCGGAGAATACGTCCTGCCCTTTCAGGTCGCGGTAATGTTCCAGGGACCAGACAACGCTGGGAAACGCCAGATTGTCCCAGGGAATGGCGTCCCAGTCAAAAAGGCCGACTTCCTCGCTTTCCGGTCCAGGCGCGAAATCCGGCGTGGACATGACGGCGCGATAGACCAGATAGACCTGACTGATTCGCGGAATGTCATAGACCCCGAGAAGGTCGATGATTTCCACCTTCGCCCTTGCCTCTTCCCAGACCTCACGCGCCGCGCCCTCGGCCGCCGTTTCGTTCAGCTCCATATAACCCGCAGGCATGGTCCAGTAGCCGGATCGGGGTTCGATGGCGCGCTTGCACAGAAGAACCTTGCCTTCCCACTCGCATACAGCGCCGACAATCACCTTCGGGTTTTCGTAATGGATGAACCCGCAATCGGGGCATGTCAGGCGTTCGCGATCATCCCCGTCGGGAACGATCCGTATGCTGGGGCCTGTTTTGCTTCCCTCGGTCATGTCCACAGTTTGGCGTCCTGTGCCGCGCGCTGCAAGTGGAACCGGGCAGGCGGGGCCTGTTCAGCCCGCCTTGCGCAGAACAGCCACACCCGGAAGGTCCTTGCCTTCCAGCCATTCGAGGAAGGCGCCGCCCGCCGTCGAGATGTACGAGAAATCGGCGTCCGCCCCGGCATGGGCCAGTGCGGCAACGGTATCGCCACCACCGGCAACGGTAAGCAGGCTGCCATCGCGCGTCATTTTCGCCGCCAGTTGGGCCGCCGCGTTGGTTCCCTTGTCGAAAGGCGCGATCTCGAACGCGCCCATCGGGCCATTCCACAAAACCGTCTTCCACCCCGCCATGCGTTCTTCAAGGGCGGCGATCGTCGCCGGGCCGATATCGAGGATCATGGAATCGGCGGGCACTGCATCAATGGCGACCGTCTGGCAGTCGGCGTTCTCCTTGAATTCCTTCGCCACAACGGCGTCGGTGGGCAGGAAAATCTCGCAACCCGCCTTTTCGGCCTCGGCCATGATGGTCCGCGCTGTATCGGCAAGGTCGTGTTCGCACAGCGACGCGCCGACATTGATCCCCTTGGCGTTGAGGAAGGTGTTGGCCATACCGCCACCGATGATCAGGACATCGACCTTTTTCGACAGGTTGCCGAGAACATCAAGCTTGGTCGAGATTTTCGCGCCGCCGACAAGTGCGGCCATCGGGCGTTTGGGGGCCTCCAGCGCGTTGGTCAGGGCATCAAGCTCCGTCTGCATCAAACGGCCGGCCGCCGAAGGCAGCAGGCGGGCGATGGCTTCGGTCGAGGCATGCGCCCGGTGCGCACAGGAAAAAGCATCATTGACGTAGATATCGCCCAGTTCGGCGAGCTGGGCGGCGAAGGCCGCATCATTGTCGGTTTCACCCTTGTGGTAGCGCAGGTTCTCCAGCATGGCGATCTGACCGTCGCCAAGTGCGTTGACGACCGAGGC
>JAPHTL010000323.1 GCA_026193355.1 Rhodospirillales bacterium | reverse complement strand
TTCTCGACGGCTTCAACAGCCGCTTTCGATGCGCCGACAACCTCGATCGTGATCTTCGCCTTGATTTCGCCCTTGGCCAGCAGACGGACGGCTTCGCCGGCATTGCGGATCAGGCCGGCAGCAGCCAGCGCGGCTCCATCAATCGCCTTCTTGGCGTCCAGCTTGCCATCGTCAACCGCCTTTTGCAGGCGACCAAGATTCACAACCGCATAATCCTTGCGGAAAATGTTCTTGAAGCCACGCTTCGGCAAACGACGATAAAGGGGCATCTGGCCGCCTTCGAACCCCAGCAGGCTTACGCCACTGCGGGAGGTCTGGCCCTTGACGCCGCGACCACCGGTCTTGCCCTTGCCGGAACCAATACCGCGGCCGATCCGCATCCGCGGCTTGCGGGCGCCTTCGTTATCGCGAATGTCGTTAAGTTTCATTTCCACGATCCTTCGTTTAAGGCCGGTACGGCGGTATCGAGACCGCCGACGTTTCAGCCGGCCTCTTCCACGCGCACCAGATGGCGCACCTTGTCAATCATCCCACGGACGGAGGGGGTATCCTCCAGTTCCTTCGTGCGGTTCATCTTGTTCAGGCCCAGCCCGACCAGGGTCGCCCTCTGATCCTTCTTGCGGCCGATGGGGCTCGCAATCTGGGTCACCGTGATGGTCGCCTTGTTCGCCATGACTCTTACTCCTAGGCCGCTGATTCGCCAGCGCCGTCACGGCGGGCGGTGATATCGCCGACCTTCTTGCCGCGCTTGGCGGCGACGCTGCGCGGAGACATTCCGGCCTGCAACGCAACGAAGGTCGCCTTGATCATGTTGTAGGGGTTCTGCGAACCCAGCGATTTGGCGACGACGTCCTGAACGCCCATGGTCTCGAAAACGGCACGCATCGGGCCGCCTGCGATGATTCCGGTACCCGACGGAGCTGCGCGAAGCAGAACCTTTCCGGCCCCGAAACGCCCATGAATATCATGGTGAAGCGTACGGCCCTCGCGAAGAGGAACATGAATCATCGACCGTTTCGCCTGCTCGGTCGCCTTGCGGATCGCCTCGGGAACCTCGCGGGCCTTGCCGTGTCCGTATCCGACGCGACCGCGGCCATCACCAACAACCACAAGAGCGGCAAACGCGAAACGACGGCCACCCTTGACCACCTTGGCGACGCGGTTGATGCTGACCAGCTTGTCGATCAGTTCGCTTTCTTCACGGGACGCGCGATCGTTGCGGCCTGCTTCCATATCCATCTGTCGTGCCATATCTTTTGATCCCTAGAACGTGAGGCCGCTTTCCCGGGCGGCATCGCCCAGGGCCTTGACCCGTCCGTGGTACACATAGCCGCCCCGGTCGAAGGCCACTTCCTTGACGCCGGCTTTCAGCGCACGTTCGGCAATCATTTTTCCGATCACCGCCGCTGCTTCCGCCGTGCTTCCAGACTTGCCCTTGTAGTCGGCGTCCTTTGTGGAAGCGGTCGCAAGGGTCATGCCTTGGACATCGTCGATGACCTGGGCGTAAATGTGTTTGCATGACCGGAACACGGTCAGACGGGGACGCCCCGCCGCCTTGAGCCGGATCTTGTGGCGAGTCCGCCGCTTGCGGCGCTCGAACAGTTCTCTCGCGGTTTTCATGGCTACTTCTTCTTGCCTTCCTTGCGCAGGATCTGCTCGCCCTGATAATGCACACCTTTGCCCTTGTAGGGCTCCGGCGGGCGGTAGGCGCGGATCTCTGCAGCGACCTGGCCGACTTTCTGTTTGTCGGCACCCGAAATCGAAATCGACGTCGGCTTCTCGCAGCTCATGCTGATCCCCTTCGGAATCGGATAAGCCACATCATGCGAGAAACCCAACTGAAGCTGCAGGTTGTTGCCCTGCACCGCGGCGCGATATCCAACGCCGACAAGCTCCAGATTCTTGGTGAACCCATCGGATACACCCGTCACCAGATTACTGATACGGGCGCGGGCGGTTCCCCACATCTTTTGCGCCGGGCCTGTATCAGACTTCGGCTTCACAAAGATGAGGTTATCTTCCCTGGTGATCTCCACGTCATCCGTGGCGGTATAGATCATCTCACCCAACTTGCCCTTGGCAGTAACGCGCTGCCCGGCGATGTCGACCGTAACGCCGTCAGGCACCACAACCGGATTTTTACCTACACGTGACATGATGCCCTCTTAGAAGACCTGACACAGGACTTCGCCACCCACATTGGCCTCACGGGCTTCTGCGTCTGACATGACGCCCCGCGGGGTCGACAGGATGGAGATACCCAGGCCGTTATAGAACTTGGGCAAATCCTTGATTTTCGAATACACGCGACGACCGGGGGTCGACACGCGACTAATCTCACGGATTACAGGATCGCCATCCTGGTATTTCAGCTCGATCTTCAGCTCATCGATGCCCTTGCGGACCTCGTAACGCTCGAAGCTACGGATGTAGCCTTCACGCTTCAGAACCTCGAGCACATTCGTGCGAAGGCTTGACGCGGGCGCGGTGATGCTGGACTTCCGGGCCATCTGACCATTGCGGATACGGGTCAGCATATCGCCCAGGGGATCGCTCATCGACATTACGCTCTCTCCCTTACCAACTTGATTTCACCACGCCGGGAACCTGACCCGTCGAGGCCAGATCACGCAGCGCGATCCGTGAAAGCTTGAACTTGCGATAGTTGCCACGCGGACGCCCGGTGATCTCGCAACGAAGACGCACCCTGTTGGCGGCGCTGTTGCGCGGCAGTTTCGCAAGCTTCAATGCCGCAGCGAAACGCTCCTCCGGAGAGATATCGCGGTCCGTCGCAATCGCCTTCAGCCTGGCGCGTTTGGCCGAGAACTTCTTGACCTTGCGCTCACGCAACTTGTTCTTCTCGATGGCACTCTTCTTAGCCATTCCGTCTACTCCGCTTACCGGTCAGCCGTTGAACGGCATGTCGAATCCCTTGAGAAGCGCTCTTGCCTCGTCATCGGTCTTCGCAGTCGTCGTGATGATGATGTCCATGCCCCGGATCTCATCGACCTTGTCGTAATCGATTTCCGGAAACACGATCTGCTCCTTGATGCCCATGGCGTAGTTCCCACGGCCGTCGAAACTCTTGGGCGAAACCCCGCGAAAGTCGCGAACGCGCGGCAGCGCGATGTTGACCAGGCGGTCAAGGAATTCGTACATGCGGTCGCTGCGCAGGGTTACCTTGCAGCCGACAATCATGCCCTCACGGAGCTTGAAGCCCGCGATGGATTGCTTGGCATGGGTGACGACCGGCTTTTGACCGGCGATCGCCGTCATTTCAGCCAACGCGGACTCGATCTTTTTCTTGTCCTGCGACGCTTCACCGACGCCCATGTTGATGACGATCTTCTCGATTTTCGGCACCTGCATCGGGTTCTTGTAAGAGAACTCCTCCATCAGGGCCGGTCGGACGACCTTATTGAAATGTTCGCGCAAACGCACCATGGCTAGGTTCCTCAGCTATCGATGACTTCGCCGGACCGCTTGGCAAAGCGGACCTTGCGGCCGTCATCGAGAAACTTGAATCCAACCCGGGTTGCCTTGTCGTCCTTCGGATCGACATGGGCGAGGTTGGACAGGTGGATCGGGGCTTCCTTCTCCACAATTCCACCGGCATTGGTCTGGGTCGGGCGCGTGTGACGCTTGATCATGTTCACACCTTGCACAAGAGCGCGCGAATCCTTGGTCAGCACGCGCAGCACTTCGCCGACTTTACCCTTGTCCTTGCCAGCCAGAATGGTGACACGGTCACCTTTCTTGATCTTCACAGCCATTACAGCACCTCCGGCGCAAGCGAAATGATCTTCATATATCGCTTGCCGCGCAGTTCGCGGGTGACCGGGCCAAAAATACGGGTGCCGATCGGTTCACCCTTGTTATCAATCAGGACCGCCGCATTGCGATCAAACCTGATACTCGTTCCATCTGCGCGATGCACTTCCTTGGCGGTGCGAACAACGACGGCGCGATGAACGTCGCCTTTCTTCACACGGCCACGCGGGATCGCTTCCTTGACGGAAACGACGATGACATCACCAACCGACGCGGTCTTGCGCTTCGAGCCGCCCAGCACCTTGATGCACTGGACCCTGCGGGCGCCCGAGTTGTCGGCAACGTCCAGATTCGACTCTACCTGAATCATTTCTTGTTACCCTTTTTCCTCGTTCACTGCGCCCTTAGGCACCCTCGGCCAGAATTTCCCAACGCTTGCGCCTGGAAATCGGCCGACACTCACGGATCTTCACGACATCACCAATCTTGTGCACATTTTCTTCGTCATGCGCCGCATACTTTTTCGACTGGCGAATGATCTTCTTGTACATCGGATGCTGGATCTGACGCTCGACCTTGACCACCACGGTCTTGTCCATCTTGTCGCTCACCACGACACCTTGCAGAATGCGCCTCGGCATTGTTCTTGCTCCTTACGACGCGGCGCGGGTGCGCTCGTTCAAAATCGTTTTGATGCGCGCGATGTCACGCCGCACCTGCCTAACCCGAACCGTGTTTTCCAACTGGCCACTGGCCTGCTGAAAGCGCAGGTTGAAAGCTTCCTTGTTCAGCGTAACAAGCTGATCCTTAAGCTCGTCGACGCTCTTTGCGCGAATATCTTCGGCCTTCATGGCTTACGCCTCCTCGCCCAGACGGCTTACGAACTTGGTCTTGAGCGGAAGCTTGGCCGCCGCCAGTTCGAATGCGCGACGCGCCACATCGACGGGAACGCCATCAACCTCGAACATGATCCGGCCGGGCTTCACGCGGCACGCCCAGAATTCCGGCGAACCCTTACCCTTACCCATACGCACTTCGGCCGGCTTCGAGCTGACCGGAACGTCCGGGAAAATACGGATCCACACACGGCCGGCGCGCTTCATGTGACGCGTGATGGCGCGACGCGCCGCTTCGATCTGCCGTGCGGTAACGCGCTCGGGCGAAATCGCCTTCAGGCCATAGGCGCCGAAGTTCAGCGAAAAACCGCCTTTGGCGTTGCCGTGGATACGGCCCTTGTGCGCCTTGCGGAACTTTGTTCGTTTCGGACTCAGCATCGTCTGCTTTCCCTAATCTTTTTTCCGAACCTCAGCGGGTCGGGTGCTGTTCGGCCATACGCTTGTCTTGGGCCATCGGATCGTGGGCCATAATCTCGCCCTTGAAGATCCAGACCTTGACACCGCAGGTTCCGTAAGTGGTATGGGCGGTCGACGTTCCGTAATCGACGTCGGCGCGCAACGTATGCAGGGGCACGCGGCCTTCGCGATACCATTCGGTCCGCGCGATTTCAGCGCCACCCAGACGACCGCCGCAATTGATGCGGATGCCCTGGGCGCCAAGGCGCATGGCCGACTGCACGGCGCGCTTCATGGCGCGGCGGAAGGCGATACGACGCTCGAGCTGATTGGCGATGTTTTCCGCGACCAGCTGCGCATCGATTTCCGGCTTGCGGATTTCGACGATGTTCAGATGCACTTCGTTCCCGGTCATACGCGACAGGTCCTGGCGCAGCTTCTCGATATCCGTGCCCTTCTTGCCGATGACCACACCCGGACGCGCCGTGTGAATGGTGATGCGGGCGCGCTTGGCCGGACGCTCGATAATGATCTTGGCGACGCCGGCCTGACGCAGGCGGTCCGTCAGATACTTGCGAATGGCAAGATCCTCGTGCAAGCGCTTTGCGTATTCCTTGCGATCGGCGAACCAGCGGGAATCCCACGTCTTGTTGATCCCGAGGCGGAGCCCGATCGGATTGACTTTCTGACCCATTACGCCGTCTCCTCGCGCTCGCGCAGAACCACAGTTAGCTTGCTGAAAGGTTTCTCGATGCGCCCGACCCGGCCACGCGCACGTGGACGGAAGCGCTTGATCACCATGGCACGCCCAACGGACGCTTCGGCGACGAACAACCTGTCGACGTCGAGTTGGTGGTTGTTCTCGGCATTGGCGATCGCCGACTGAAGAACCTTCCTCACGTCGTTCGAAATACGCCGCTTCGAGAACGTCAACTGCGCAATCGCGTCGTTGCAGTTCTTGCCCCGGATGGATTGGGCAACGAGGTTCAGCTTGCGCGCGCTGACGCGCAGCGACTCAGCCGAAGCCTTCGCTTCGTTGTCCGCCAGGGAACGTGGTGCAGCTTTCTTGCCCATGCCTACTTCCTCTTCGCCTTCTTGTCTGCCGCATGCCCATAGTAGGTGCGGGTTGGCGAGAACTCTCCGAACTTGTGACCGATCATGTTTTCGGTCACCAGAACCGGGATGAACTTCTGGCCGTTGTATACACCGAAGGTAAGACCCACGAACTGCGGCAGAATTGTCGACCGCCGCGCCCAGGTCTTGACGACTTCGTTACGACCGGACGAGCGAACAGTTTCAGCCTTCTTAAGAAGGAAACTGTCAACAAACGGTCCTTTCCAAACGGAACGAGCCACGGTCAACTCCTCTACTTGCTGCGGTGACGGCGCCGCATGATCAGCGCGTCCGTCTTCTTGTTGTTACGTGTCCGCTTGCCCTTGGTCGGTTTGCCCCACGGGGTAACGGGATGACGACCGCCGGATGTCCGGCCTTCGCCGCCGCCATGCGGGTGATCGACCGGGTTCATGGCCACGCCACGAACCGACGGGCGCTTGCCCAGCCAGCGATTACGACCGGCCTTGCCGAGCTTCGTATTCTGCTGATCGGAATTCGAAACAGCGCCGATGGTGGCCATGCACTCGGCCCGCACCATACGAACTTCACCCGAATTGAGGCGCAACTGGGCATAGCCCTGATCCTTGCCGACCAGCTGGGCGTAGGTCCCGGCGGAACGCGCCATCTGACCACCCTTGCCCTGCTTCATCTCCACATTGTGGATGATGGTGCCGACCGGAATGGCGGACATCGGCATCGCATTGCCCGGCTTGATATCGGCCTTGGCGCTGGAGACCACGACATCGCCCGGCGCAAGACGCTGCGGCGCAATGATGTAGCTCAGCTCGCCGTCCTCGTACTTGATCAGCGCGATGAAGGCGGTGCGGTTCGGATCGTATTCAAGCCGTTCGACGGTCGCGGATACGTCCATCTTCCGACGCTTGAAGTCGACCATGCGGTAACGGCGCTTGTGCCCGCCGCCACGACGACGCGCTGTGATGCGACCGGTATTGTTGCGGCCACCGTTCTTGGTCAGGCCCTCGGTCAGTTCCTTGACCGGCTTGCCCTTCCAAAGCCCGCTGCGATCAACCAGAACGAGGTTGCGCTGACCCGGGGTGGTCGGTTTGTAACTCTTCAATGCCATCGTTTAGACCCCCGTCGTCACGTCAATGGTGTGGCCGTCGACAAGTGTCACCACCGCCTTCTTGACGTCGTTGCGCTTGCCCACGATTCCGCGGAAACGCTTGATCTTGCCCTTCTGACGCAGCGTGTTGACAGCCTTGACCTTGACCTCGAAAAGACCTTCGACCGCCGCCTTGATTTCAGGCTTGGTCGCCTCAAGCGGAACACGAAAAATAACCTGGTTGTGTTCGCTGACGTTTGTCGCCTTTTCGGTGATCACGGGCTGGCGAATGATCTGATACATCCGCTCCTTGCTCACCGTTGCCTTGCCGCTGTACTTGCTCATTTCAGCCGCTCCACGAGCTTTTCGACCGCGTCCTTGGTCAGGACCAGGGTATCGCGACGAAGAATGTCGTAAACGTTCGCACCCTGCTGCGGCAGCACGTCGACGCCGACGATGTTGCGCGCTGCGCGAGCGAACTCGGCATTGACCTCGGGACCGTCGATAATCAGTGCGGTTCCCCAGCCAAGGCCCTTGATCTTCTTTGCAAGCTCGCTCGTCTTGGCGTCCTTGATGCCGATCGAGTCGACGACGATCAGACGACCGCCAGCCTGTTTGCTGGACAGTGCAGTCTTGAGCGCCAGCCTGCGAACCTTCTTGGGCAGCGAATAGCCATGATCGCGAACGACCGGACCAAAAGCCTTGCCGCCGCCACGCATGTGCGGGGCGCGCTTGGTACCCTGACGGGCGTTGCCCGAACCCTTCTGCTTGAAGGGCTTGGCGGTCGTGCCGCTGATCTCGCTGCGGGTCTTCGTCTTGCGGGTGCCCGCCTGACGCTTCGCCAGTTGCCAGTTGACCATGCGATGAAGGAGATCGGCGCGGACATCCACACCGAACACCGACTCATCGAGATCGATGTCGCCGACCTTCTTGTTTTCGAGACTGATGACGTCACACTTCATGGCGTTATTCCTTCGCCTCATCGGTGACTGCCACTTCTTCGGCAACCGCCTGTTCTTCGATGGGCTCTTCAGCAACCGGCTCTTCAGCAACGGGCTCGTCGCCACCGCGCGTAGCGGCGGGGAACGGCGCATCCTTCGGAAGGGCCTTCTTCACCGCGTCACGAATGAGCACCCAGCCATTCTTCGAGCCGGGAACCGCGCCTTTGACGAGGATCAGGCCGCGATCAACATCGGTGGCGACAACCTTCAGGCTCACCGCGGTGACCTGCGTGGCGCCCATGTGACCGGCCATCTTCTTGCCCTTGAACACCTTGCCCGGATCCTGGTTCTGACCGGTCGAGCCATGCGAACGATGCGAGATCGATACGCCGTGCGAGGCGCGAAGACCCGCAAAGCCATGACGCTTCATGGCGCCCGCGAAGCCCTTACCGATGCTGGTGCCGGTAACGTCGACATACTGACCGGAGACAAAGTGGCCAGCAGTGATTTCCTGACCGACGTCGACAACGGCGTCCGCACTGACGCGGAATTCCGCGACCTTGGCTTTCGGCTCGACCTTGGCCTTGCCGAAATGACCACGCATTGCCTTGCTGACATTCTTTGCCTTGCGGCTGCCGGCGCCGAGTTGAACGGCGACGTAGCCGTCCTTTTCCTCGGTCCGCAGACCAACGACCTGGCAATTGTCGACCTTCAGCACGGTGACGGGCGTATTGCTGCCGTCAGTTCCGAAGATGCGGCTCATGCCGACTTTCTTAGCGATAAGACCGGAACGCATAGTCCCTATCCCTTACAGTTTGATTTCGACGTCGACACCGGCGGCCAGATCGAGCTTCATCAGCGCATCAACCGTCTGAGGTGTCGGATCGACGATGTCCAGTACCCGCTTGTGGGTACGAATTTCGAACTGTTCACGCGACTTCTTGTCGACGTGCGGCGAACGCAGCACCGTGAACTTTTCGATCCTGGTGGGCAGCGGGATCGGTCCCCGCACCTCTGCACCGGTCCGCTTGGCCGTATTGATGATTTCCCGTGCCGACTGATCGAGTACACGGTGATCAAAGGCCTTCAACCTGATGCGTATGTTTTGACTGTCCATGGCCTGTTCCGCTAGCCGCGTCCGCGTCGAATTGCGACGCGGACTGGTTGCTCCATTAATCCTTGATTTTGGCGACGACGCCTGCGCCGACGGTACGACCGCCTTCGCGGATCGCGAAACGAAGACCTTCGTCCATCGCGATCGGCGTAATCAACTCGACTTCC
>JAPHTL010000336.1 GCA_026193355.1 Rhodospirillales bacterium | reverse complement strand
TTGGGAACCACGACCTGACGGTCGAAACGGCCGGGGCGCATAAGCGCCGGATCAAGAACATCGGGCCGGTTGGTTGCGGCGACCAGAATGACGCCCTCGTTCGCCTCGAAACCATCCATCTCGACAAGAAGCTGGTTGAGGGTCTGTTCGCGTTCGTCGTTGCCGCCGCCAAGGCCGGCGCCACGATGGCGACCAACGGCGTCGATTTCGTCGATGAAGATGATGCAGGGCGCATTCTTCTTGCCCTGTTCGAACATGTCGCGCACACGGCTGGCGCCGACACCAACAAACATCTCGACGAAGTCCGAACCCGAAATGGTGAAGAACGGCACGTTGGCCTCACCCGCGATGGAGCGCGCCAACAGGGTTTTGCCGGTGCCGGGCGGGCCGACAAGCAGAACGCCCTTGGGGATCTTTCCGCCGAGACGCTGGAATTTCTGGGGGTCGCGCAGGAATTCGACAACCTCTTCAAGCTCCTGCTTGGCCTCGTCGATACCGGCCACATCCTCGAAGGTGACCTTTCCGTGCTTTTCCGTCAGCAGGCGGGCGCGGGACTTGCCGAAGCCCATGGCCTTGCCGCCGCCGCCCTGCATCTGGCGCATGAAAAAAATCCACACACCGATCAGGAGAAGCATGGGGAACCAGGAAATCAGGATGCCAAACAGCGAGGGAACGTCTTCGTCCACAGGCAGGGCCCGGATACGCACACCGTGTTCGGCAAGCAACCCGACAACCCCGGAATCGGCCGGCGCGTAGGTCGAGAAAGGTCTGCCATCGCGATACTGGCCGGAAATCGAACTTCCCTGAATGGTCACCTCCGTGACCTCGCCGGCCTTGACCGACGACTGGAAATCGGAGAAGGCGACGCCGAGTTGTTGCGGCCTCTGGGTTCCCGCACCCTGAAAAAGGTTGAACAGGGCGAATACGAGCAGCGCAATGATTACCCAGAGCGCCATGTTCTTGCTGAAGTTCACGTACGGGTTCCTCTTGATTCGTTCCGTAAAGCCGTTCCGGCGCAGCCCGCCCCATAATCCGCTCCGCAGGGCGGGGGGACGCAGTCACCGTAAGTCAGAGATAGTTCATGTCCAATCGGAAACAAGCCGAAAGCCTGCTGAAACAGCGGAATTTCGCGGGCGAAAGGACACGTGGGCGAATCTTACCCTTTTTTCACCGCCTTCGTCACCTCGTTCATAATCGAAGTGCGGCGCAGCCAAAAGCCCTTTGTCATCCCACAGCGACGGCAACGCGCCCCGCACTGGCGGCGGAACAAGGCTTGAGCTGGCCTCGGGGAACACCGAACGCAAAACCTGCAATCCTTCCTGCCCAAGGGATCGCAACGTTGCACGCGCCCCCGGAGGCGCGTCAAGAACCATACGGAACCGACCATCCCAGTCCAATTCGTCCATCCCTCCGGCCACCTCGATCACGGGAATGTTACGATCCTCGCGACAAAACAGCAGACGTCCATGCAGCGGAGAGACACGACACCCCGCCAGGGTGGCGCGCAAATCGGCAGCCTGGGTCCGCAATCGGTCATAAAGGCTTTCCAGCCGCGCCTGACGCGGACCATGTGGCCGTCCGCCAACCATGAACACAAGACGGGCAAGGGCGGCCTTCACCGTCGCAGGAGACGCATCAAGCAGTACGCCCGTATCGACAAGCGCGTAACCTGCGGGTGCGATCGAAACGCAACGGGCCATGATTCTCGCAACTTCAGACTCCCGGGCGATACGGGCCTCGCCCGCGGCCAGAATACTTTCCCACAAACCGTTGCGGACGGCCCCGCCATCGGAATCAAGACGCGCACGCACCCGGACCCGCTCATAGCGGGTGTCCTCGTTTGACGGGTCCTCGATCCACGACACCCCTTCCGCCTCCAGCGTCGCTGTAAGGCATTCGCGCGGAACGGAGAGCAACGGGCGCAACAGTCGAACCCGGGGCGTTTCGCGAATGGCCGACATCCCGGCCAATCCGGCCATGCCGCCGGGGCGGGCGGCCCGCATCCAATGGGTCTCAATCTGGTCTTCACGATGGTGGGCCAGGGCAAGGTGAAGAACCCCCTCGCCCCTGCACCATTCTTCCATCAATTCATAGCGTGCTGCGCGCGCCGCGGCCTGCACCCCCGCCGCAGGAGGCGTTTCGTCCCACCGCAACGTACGATGGCCCATCCCCCATCGGGCAAGAGACCGGGAAACGCTGGCGGCTTCGTCGGCGGATTCTGAACGAAGGCGGTGATCGACGGTGAGGCCGATCGCCTTCCCGCCCCGCGCAACAGCCCAGCGATGGGCGAGAAAGGCCAGCGCCATGCTGTCGCGGCCACCCGAAACAGCCACAGCGATACATGGGTTTTGCTCGTAGGGGCCGAGGTCCGCCATCAGGGCGTCAAACGCGGACGCGCTTATGGGGCGTACGGGAGGGGCGTCACGGCCAGCGCGCAACACCATCACTTGCAGTCGAGGCGCTTGCTCTCGCGTTCGGCAACGACACGAACATTGGAAGACGCCTTCGGAAAGTCCTTCAGCAGCTTGCCAAAGGTTGCACAGGATTCCGGTTTCTTCTCGAGCTTTGAAAGCGACATCCCCAACTTGAGCAGGGAATCCGCCGCCTTCGAGCCAGCCGGATCTTTCTGGTACCCCTCAAGGAAAACCTCTGCGGCGCGGCGGAAATTGCCCCTTACGTAAAAGGTTTCGCCCAACCAGTATCTGGCGTTTCCGGTCAGCGGATCGTCACCGTTCGACGAGATGAACGCCTGCAAGGCGGCTTCAGCCTGATCGAACTCACCCTGGATCAGAAGCTTTCTGGCGAAATCGTACTGCTCCTGCGGCGTTCCTTTCGGCAGCGCGACGACGGTGGCCGGGGCTGGCGCCTGTGTCACAGCGGCAGATGGCGTCCCGGCCATGATGGCCGTCGACCCTGCCTGCGCCTGATTTTCCTCAGTCTTCGCCTGACCACCCAGGGCCTTGGCCGGAATCGTGCCGAGCGTTCCAGGGGCGGCAGACGGGAGGGCCTTTTCGACCGAAGCCGGGCCGGGTGCCTTGGCGACATAGGGGGTGCCTGGTTGCCCCTGTCCGCCACGACCGTGTTCCAGCGCCCCCATGCG
>JAPHTL010000177.1 GCA_026193355.1 Rhodospirillales bacterium | reverse complement strand
GTAAAAAACCGTGGCACCGTTCCACCCCGCGATAGTAAGGTTCTGCGTTCTGGGAGAACAAATTCCGGGGAGGGAATGAAAGAGATGGCAAACCGCCACGAAGAGGCACTGCGTAAATCACTGAACGATCCCGAAGGTTTCTGGGGCGAGGTGGCCGAGGATCTGATCTGGACCAAAAAGTGGGACAGGGTTCTCGACGACACCAACGCCCCGTTCTATCGCTGGTTCACCGGTGGTGAGTGCAACACCTGCTACAACGCGCTGGACCGTCATGTCGAAGAGGGCCGGGGTGATCAGGCGGCCCTGATCTACGACAGCCCGATAACCGGAAAGAAGGCGAAATTCACCTACACGGAACTGCGCGACAAGGTCGCCCTGTTCGCCGGTGCATTGCGCGCCCAGGGCGTTGGCAAGGGCGACCGCGTCATCATCTACATGCCCATGGTTCCCGAAGCCGCCGTCGCCATGCTGGCCTGTGCGCGCCTTGGCGCGGTTCATTCGGTGGTGTTTGGCGGGTTTGCGGCGAACGAACTGGCGGTTCGCATCGATGACGCCAAACCGAAGGCCATTGTTTCGGCCTCCTGCGGCATCGAGCCGGGCCGCGTGATCGCCTACAAGCCTTTGCTCGACGGCGCCATTGATCTGGCGACGCACAAGCCCTCGGCTTGCATCGTCCTGCAGCGTGACGAGTGTCGCGCGGAACTGAAGGCTGGTCGCGATATCGACTGGAACGAAGCCGCCGCAGCCGCCGAACCGGCCGAATGTGTGCCGGTGGCGGCGACCGATCCCCTCTATATTCTCTACACCTCCGGCACCACCGGCCAACCCAAGGGCGTGGTCCGCGACAATGGCGGCCATATGGTGGCGCTGAAGTGGTCGATGAAGAGCGTTTACGGCATGGATCCCGGCGACGTGTTCTGGGCGGCTTCCGACGTGGGCTGGGTCGTCGGGCACAGCTACATCGTCTATGCGCCGCTTTTGCAGGGCTGTACGACCATCCTGTTTGAAGGCAAGCCGGTCGGCACCCCGGATGCCGGTGTGTTCTGGCGGATCATCGCCGAACACGGCGTGCGGGCCATGTTTACCGCGCCCACCGCGTTCCGCGCCATCAAGCGCGACGACCCGAAGGGCGAATTCGTCGGCAAATACGACCTGTCGAAATTTGAGACCCTGTTCCTGGCGGGCGAACGAACGGACCCTGATACCCTGCATTGGGCGGAGGACATCCTGAAGGTACCTGTCATCGACCACTGGTGGCAGACCGAAACCGGCTGGCCGATCGCCGCCAACTGCATGGGGCTCGATCCGTATCCGGTGAAGGCCGGGTCGCCGACCAAGGCGGTGCCGGGCTGGGACGTGCGGGTGGTCGATGAGAACTGCGAGGAAGTAAAGCGTGGCGATATCGGCGCCATCGTTTGCAAGCTGCCCTTGCCTCCCGGCACCCTGCCGACCCTGTGGAACGCCGATCAGCGTTACATGGATGCCTACCTGACCGAGTTCCCCGGCTATTATAAAACCGCAGACGCTGGCTTCATGGATGAGGACGGTTACCTCTACATCATGGCCCGCACCGATGACATCATCAATGTCGCGGGCCACCGCCTGTCGACCGGCGGGATGGAAGAGGTTCTGGCCCACCATCCCGACGTGGCCGAATGCGCGGTAATCGGGGTCGCGGACCAGTTGAAGGGCGAACTGCCCGTCGGCTTCCTTGTCCTTAAGGCCGGGGTGGAAAAGCCCGCCGCGGATATTGTCAGGGAAGTGGTCGCCATGGTTCGCGACAAGATCGGCCCTGTGGCCGCCTTTAAACAGGCCACGGTGGTCAAGCGCCTGCCAAAGACGCGTTCGGGCAAGATCCTGCGTGGCACCATGAAGAAGATTGCCGACAATCAGGAATACAAGCCGCCTGCGACCATCGATGATCCTGATATTCTGGGGGAAATTGATGAAGCGTTGCAGGGCATTGGCTATTCGAAGGCGCGCTCCTAGGTGTGTGGGGGACGCCGTAAAGTTCGTTTTTATCTCCAGACGCCATTCCCTCTGGTTGTTGATTATAACCCGACCAGAGGGCGGCGGCGGATGGTCAGGTTTTCCGCACTATGAGCGGGGGCAGGAAAAAGGAACTTTTCAAAAGTTATGAAACCCGCTGGTCCGCGCGGAAAGCGATGTTCGAGAAGTATGTCGAGGAAATGGGACTCGATACGCCCTACGCGGTGATTTCCCGGCTCACACGATTTGAAAACGACTGGGTGCTTGGACTCGAACACGACGGCAGCCCGAAATACGTAAGGCGTCCCTCTTTGGGAATTGCCTCGAAACAGGGGAACGCTCCAACCAACAAATCCTGGGTGACTGTGGAAACGGTTGAGGGGGTTTATTACCCGGCCCTGACCTATAAGGGGATCGGCCCATTTCTTCTCGACATCACCGACGCCCGCCCTTTCGACGCCATCGTCGAATTCGGCAGCGGCTACGGTAAAAACCTGATTAACCTCTATTCAGGTGGTGGTCCTCGTGGAATTCCGTATTTCGCCGCGGAATTCACCGAGGCGGGGCGGGATGCCTGTTCCTATCTGGCGGGGCTTGATGCTGCTTTCGACCTGCGCTCCGTCCCTTTTGATTTCAACGCGCCGGACCTTTCTTTCCTGGATGGTTTCAACCGCGTCCTGGCATTCAGCAATCATGCGATTGAGCAGGTCGAGGAAATTGGCCTCGAATTTTTTGAATTACTGGCTTCAGAAGATCGTGACGTCTATTGCCTCCATGCGGAGCCCTTCGGTTTCACCATGAAGGAGCATTGGGGCAAGCCAAGCGAGAAACAGGAAGAGGGCGCAAGGGCGATGGGTTTCAACGTCAACCTGCTGGCGCGTTTGAACGAAGCGGCGGAAAAGGGCATCATCGCGTCGCTTTATGTCGCGAAGGAGGTTCTGGGCGGGGATCCTACGAATCCGACATCCGTCGCCATCTGGACAAACAGGTGACTTGTCCTCGGCGGTAAAGGAAAAACCCCCGCAGCGGATTTTGCGGGGGTTTTTTATGTGGGCCGATCGGCAAGAGCGTTATTCGCTTTCGCTTTTTTCCTTCGGCGGGCCGAACACCATTTCGGGTGTCAGTTCCTGCGCCGTTTCCAGCGATGATTCCTGGGGCGCTTCCGGCGCTGCGGCAGGTTCTTCGCTCCCCTCGACCGCAGCCGGAGCGGAAACCGTTTTCGTCTTGGCGCGCGCCAACGCAATCGCCTTTTCCAGCGCCTCTGCGCCGCAAAGGCCAAGGTGAACCGGGTTGCGCGGCTTGATGTTCGAAGCGTTCCAGTGGGTTCTGTCGCGAATTGCGTTGATGGTCGGCTTGGTGGTGCCGAGCAGCTTTGAAATCTGCGGATCGCTGAGTTCCGGATAGTTCTTGATCAGCCAGGCGATGCCGTCGGGCCGATCCTGCCGCTTGGAAACGGGTGTATAACGCGCGCCCTTGGGCCGCGTATCGGTTTCCGGAACGCGGGCGACAGACATTTTCAGACGCGCGGTCTGGTCTGTCGAGCAGCGATCGATTTCTTCCTGGCTGAGCTGACCGTTGACGACAGGGTCCAGACCCTGCATGCCGGTCGCCACGTCACCATCCGCGATCGCCTGAACTTCAAGGGGATGCAATCCGCAGAAAGCGGCGATCTGCTCGAAGGTCAGTGCGGTGTTTTCGACGAGCCATACGGCCGTCGCCTTGGGCATCAGAAGCTGCGCCATGTTCGGCTTCTTCCTTATGTTAATTCCGTCTAGCGGTCATTCGTTCCGTGTCCGCCCCTCCCGGCGTAAACCCGAGGCTGTCCGTGTAAATCGGCTGGAAGGACTTGGGAACGATTCAATCGAGCGCTACCACTACCTTAGACCCGCCAATATTGCAATCGGCTATTCCCCGAAAACGGTTCAAAAATCAGGGAACAGTCAGGACGATCTTGCCGATATGCGCGCCGCTTTCCATCAGCCGGTGAGCTTCCGACGCGTCCGAAAGCGGGAACGTTGCATGGATGACGGGCCTGACCTTTCCCTCCTCGATCAGGGGCCAGACGTTTTTGTTCAGGGCTTTTGCGATTTTGGCCTTGAACGCCACGGGGCGCGCCCGCAGGGTCGATCCGGTCAGGGTCAGGCGTTTCAGCATGACCGGCAGGAAGTTGACCTCGGCCTTGGGACCCTGAAGGAAAGCGATATTCACCAGCCGTCCATCCGCCGCCAATGATGCAATGTTGCGCTGTATGTAATCGCCGCCGACCATGTCCAGGATGACATCGACGCCGCGGCCGTCAGTGAACGTCTTTACGGCCTCGACGAAGTCCTCTTCGCGGTAGTTCACCGCGCGTTCGGCCCCGAGTCCGACGCAGGCTTCGCACTTCTCCGCGTTGCCTGCTGTCGTTATGACACGGACGCCAAGGCGGCTGGCGATCTGAATGGCGGTCGTGCCGATACCGCTGGAGCCGCCGTGGACAAGCAGTGTTTCGCCTTCACGCAACCCGGCCCGGTCGAACAGGTTGCTCCAGACCGTGAAGAAGGTTTCCGGAAGGGCGGCGGCTTCGACCGCGTCAAGCCCCTTTGGGATGGGCAGGCACTGGGCGGCCGGGGCCGCGCAGTATTCTGCATACCCGCCCCCGGTGACCAGTGCGCAGACCTTGTCGCCGATCGCCAAACCTTCGGCCCCGCCACCCAACGCAACGACTTCGCCCGCGACTTCCAGCCCCGGAATGTCGGATGCGCCGGGCGGTGGCGGGTAGTTCCCTTTCCGTTGCAGAACGTCGGGGCGATTGATGCCGGCCGCCGCCACGCGAACCAGGACCTCGCCTTCCGCCGGCTGCGGCATCGGCCGTGTTGTCGGGGTCAGTGCCTCGGGTTCGCCGGGGGTGGCGATTTCGATGCAGGTCATGGTTTGGGGGAGGGCGCTGTCATTCATGCGGGTGACCTCTGTTCGGGGCTTCATTTCGGCGGCGGAGCCGCGCTAAACTGCTTTCCAACAGGATGCCGGTCCTGGCCTGCGACCGCAAGGGAGGGAAGCAATGGACGTTGATGATCTGGAGCCGATCAACAGGAAAAAACCGCTCAAGGACCTTGAGGTCATGTCGATTGAGGCGCTTGGCGAGTATATCGAGGAACTGAAGGCGGAGATTTTGCGCGCCGAGGCCGAAATCGCGAAAAAACAGCAGGCGCGCGCCGGAGCCGAGGCTTTTTTCCGAAAATGACGCCTTAATCTTCATTTTTCAGGTTAACTTTTTTTTAGTCGTTCTTAACTAAAGTGATAGGTGCGGTAGGGAAGGTTCCCATCGCGGAGCCCGCCTCTCTATTCGCCTCCCTGTCAAAACTTGCCGTCTCTTTCGAGAGACGGCCTTTTTTTGTTACATCATTGCTTGAGCGGGCTTGACCGATGCGTCGAGGTTTGGCACAGTCTCCCTCCTATTGGGAGTACGGCAAGTTTTGACAGGGACGCGCTGAACAAAAAAACCGGGGCCGCCATTAAAGGCGGCCCCGAATTAATTTGGGTCTGGCGATTCATTCGGGCCGCCCCTTCCTCCCTATCTGACCTTGTTTCTCTTTCGACTGATTTCTGGAGGCGTCCCCGTGGTCGACCCGAAGTACCTGAAGTTCGATACGCTGTCCCTGCATGCCGGACAGCAACCGGACCCGACAACGGGTTCGCGCGCAGTACCGATCTACCAGACGACGTCTTACGTTTTTCCCGGTGTCGATCATGCGGCCGAGTTGTTCAATCTGGAACGTCCCGGTCATATCTATTCGCGTATTTCAAATCCCACCGTTGCGGTTCTTGAAGAACGGCTGTCGGCGCTGGAAGGTGGTGTCGGCGCCGTCTGCACGTCCAGTGGTCAGGCCGCCCTGCACCTTGCCATCGTCACCCTGATGGGGACGGGCGGGCATATCGTGTGTTCGGGCAAGGTCTATGGCGGCACCCACAACATGCTGAACTACACGCTTCCAAGGTTCGGCATCACCGCCACCTTTGTCGACCCGCGCGATCCGAAGGCTTTCGCCGCGGCGATCAGGCCGGAAACGCGGCTTGTGATGGGCGAGGTGCTGGGCAATCCGGGGCTGGAGGTCATGGATGTCGCCGCTGTCGCGGCCGTGGCGCACGATGCGGGGCTGCCGCTGCTGATCGATTCCACCTTCACCACGCCCGCCCTTTGCAGGCCTTTTGATCTTGGCGCCGATATCATCATGCATTCGGTGACGAAGTTCCTCGGCGGTCACGGCATCGCCATTGGCGGCGCGGTGATCGACGGTGGCACCTTCGACTGGGAGGCTAACGCCGAACGGTTCCCGACCCTGACCGAACCATACGCCGGTTATCATGGCCTTGATTTTTCCGAACAGTACGGGCCGTTGGCCTTCATCGCGCGGGCGCGGGCCGAGGGGCTGCGTGACTTTGGGGCGTGCCTGAGCCCGACCAATGCTTTCTATCTTTTGCAGGGTGTCGAAACCCTGCCGCTGCGCATGCAACGCCATTCGGCAAATGCCCAGGCGGTAGCCGAGTTCCTTGCCGATAATGCGGCCGTGTCTTCCGTCAACTATCCGGGGCTTGCCGGCCATCCCGATCATGATCTGGCGGCAAGACAGTTGCCGCAGGGATGCGGCGGCATTCTCAGCTTTGAGATCAAGGGTGGGCGTGATGCCGGACGTCGTTTCATTGAACGCCTAACGATCTTCTCGCACCTTGCCAACGTCGGCGATGCGAAATCGCTGGTCATCCATCCGGCCAGCACCACGCATCAGCAGATGGACGCAGCGGCGCTCAAGGCAGCGGGGGTCGGCGAGGGCATGGTGCGTTTGTCGGTCGGACTTGAGGACGTTGGCGATCTGATCGGCGATCTGGCCGGGGCGCTCAAAGCCTCGCAAAAGGCATAGGGAGGGGACGGCCATGAAGCTGACCGTCAACGGGAATGACGTCTTCGCCGCTACCGGGGGGCGTGAATTCGATCCGGCGCTGCCGGCCGTCGTGTTCATCCACGGGGCGGCGATGGACCACACCGTGTGGTTCATGCAGGACCGCTATTTCGCCCACCACGGCCGCGCCTTCGCCGCTGTTGATCTGCCCGGCCATGGCCGCAGCAAGGGTGAGGCGCTGACCTCCATCGCCGACCTTGCCGACTGGGTGCCATCGTTGCTTGATGCGCTGGGCGTGGAACGCGCCGCGCTGGTCGGGCACAGCATGGGGGCGCTGAGTGCGCTTGAAGCCGCCTCGCGCCATCCTGACCGTGTTTCGGCGCTTGGCCTGTGCGGGGTTTCGCAGACCATGCCGGTTCATCCCGACCTGCTGGACGCGGCGCAGAAGAACGATCATCTGGCCTTCGATCTGGTCAATTCATGGGCGCACGGACGCCGCGCCCATGTGGGCGAACACCCCAATCCGGGCCTGTGGATGATGGGCGGCGCGCTGCGCTTGATGGAACGCTCCCGTCCCGGCGTCATGTACGCCGACCTGAAAGCCTGCGCCGATTACCAGGGCGCGCTGGCGGCGGCGGAAAAGGTCCGCTGCCCGACCCTGTTCGTGCTCGGCGATTCCGATATGATGAGTCCGGCGAAGCAGGCCGTGCCGCTGGCCGCCGCCATCAACGGCTCGCAAACCGTGGTCATTCCCGGCTGCGGCCACATGATGATGGTGGAAAAGCCGCACGCCACCATCGACGCGCTCAAACAGATCCTTTAGGGCGCGGGAGATGGGCGAACGCCGGACGGAAATGCGGGACCGCTATCCTCACATCATGCCGTTGCAGACCCGCTGGTCGG
Source organism: Rhodospirillales bacterium (assembly GCA_026193355.1). Lineage (GTDB taxonomy): Bacteria > Pseudomonadota > Alphaproteobacteria > Rhodospirillales > JAPHTL01 > JAPHTL01. The sequence continues at coordinate 1,962 of JAPHTL010000177.1, read as the reverse complement.
ACAATGACGTCTACGGCCACGTCAATAATGTCGTTTATTACAGCTACTTCGATACTGTGGTGAACTGCTTCCTGATCGACGAGGGCGGGCTGGACATCCATAGCGATCAGATCATCGGTCTGGCTGTGGAAACCCACTGCGAATTCCGCAAGGAAGTGACCTACCCTGAACGGCTGGAAGGTGGCCTGCGGGTCGGGCGGCTGGGTAATTCCTCGGTGCGCTACGAGATAGCCATTTTTCGCGAGGGCGAGGACGCCGCCGCCGCCTTCGGCCACTTCATTCACGTCTTCGTGGACCGGGCGAACGAAAACAGGCCGACGCCCATACCAAAGTCCATCCGTACCGCACTTGAACGCATCGTCTTCAACGGGAACGATCAAACATGACCCTGACCCGCAGCGACTTCACCTATTTCATGGATGTTCCAACGCGATGGAACGACAACGACATGCTCGGTCACGTCAACAACGTGATCTATTACAGCTACATGGAAGCCGTCGTCGTGCGCTTCGTGTCAGAGGTGCTGGGGGTGGACTGGTACACCTCGCCGCTGATCCCCTACGCGGCGGAAAGCCTTTGCAGGTTCAAGCGGCCGCTGGCTTTTCCCCAGAAGGTCGAGGCTGCCATGCGCATCAGCCACATCGGCAACACCAGCTTTTCCTATGAACTGGCCCTGTTCGCCGAGGGCGATGACGCCCTGTATGCCGAGGGGCGCTGGGTTCATGTCATGGTGGAGCGTGAAAGTGAACGCCCGACCCCGATCAGCCCGGATATCCGGACGACGCTGGAACGTTACAAGGTGGAAGGTTCGTAACCCGTCAGTGACCGGGGAATGTGGGCCAGCCGCGCTTTTGTGAGTCCGCGTCCGTATCGCAATGGCGCATGTAACACGCCGTGCACCCTGCCCGTTGGAGCAAGAGCGGTATAAAGCCGAAAAGGCCGAGCCATCGCAGGTTCCCCTCCATGACGAAGAACAACGAGAACAACGCCACGGCTGGCGTCAGCCTGATCACCCAGTCGAATATTCTCATGAACATGTCCATCGCCGGACCTCCTGTGCGCCCAATGGCAATGTGGTCCGGTGTGGAGGTCGGTTCAAGCGCTGCTTTCAGGGTCTGGCGTTGAATAATCAGAAAAGCAAGACCAAGGTACCGTTGAAAGGTCCTGTGGTACCAAAAAAAACACGCAAACCGGCTCTAACGTGTTGAATAATGAATCTATAAGGTGGTATTCATTAGAAAGACGGGAGCAATATCGCCCTCCAAATGCCCCGAACAGACCGGCACCCTCCCTCCAGGGTGCCGGTTTTCTTTTGCCCTTTCGGGATGGTGTGGAAATTCGTTCGAATTTGACTCAAAGTTTACAAGTCATTGTAAACAAATAATTATTTTGCATGATGTGTAGCGACTCGCTAGTTTTCGCTTCCATCGGCCGCCACGGTCGCGAATGGGCTGGAGACCTGGGATGTCCAAACAGATGTTGAAAATCGTCTTTATGGCGGCTGCAATCTTTGCCTTTGCTGCCGGATCGGCTTCGGATTCTGCGCAGGCTGCTGGACCGATGTCGCCTTCCGCCCACAGCAGTTGCGGCAAGTTCGTCGATGCGCGTATGCGCAACCCGGATCTTTACAACCAGTTGCTCAGCTTCACCGAAGGTTATCTCAGCGCCGCTGAGGATTTCGCCAACATCAAACCTATTCCCGCCCGCGATGTTGAAAAGCACGTGTTTCTGCACTGCTATGAAAACCGCATGCAGCCCCTGACCCAGGCCCTGGCCGATCTGATCGCTTCACGCAGCAAGGTCGCCAGCCGCTAGATCGCGGGTTCCTCCCTGCCGGGACGCCCCTTGAATTGAAAGCAAGCGCCGCGCCTTCTGGCCGCGGCGTTTTTTCTTGATTGCATACGTTGATGAAGCGCACTTGAGCCGCCATCCCGCGCCGCGTACCCTTCCACCAGAGGATTC
>JAPHTL010000130.1 GCA_026193355.1 Rhodospirillales bacterium | reverse complement strand
TCTCTTGCTGCTGGACCGCGTGTCGCGCTCGGCTACATGAAGCGCAACCTGAACGCGGCTGAAACGCAACCGCTGTCGCAGGTGATGGATATGGAGGCCCTGCACCACAGTCGCTGCGGCCAGACGGAGGATCACAAGGAAGCCGCGCGGGCGTTTGTCGAAAAGCGTCCGCCCGTTTTCAGGGGGCTGTGAGTCAACGATATGACGACCTATTTTGAATCCTGCCGTGGGCAGGTCCGCCCTGCGGATTGCAATGAAAACGGGGCGCTGGGTACGCCGGCGCTGACGGCAAGGCTGGGCGATGCAGCATCCAGCGCCTTGCTTGCGCTCGGTCATGGGCCGCGACACCTGCGTGAACATGGCGCGCACCTGCAAATCCATACCGAGACGATCGAGCGAAAGACGCCGCTTCGCGCCGGCGATGTCTTTCATGTCGAAACGCGTCTGGCGGACGATTCGGCCAGTGGAATATTGCTGGAGCATCGGGTCCTGCACACCGATACGGGTGTTCTGGCGGCGACCGCCACGACCGGGATGGAGAAGCTTGATGGCATCGGTCTTGGTCCCAGTCCGGCCTTGCAGGACAAGCCCGGCATGGCAACGTATATCGGGCGGGTTTCAGCCGCCGAATGCGATCAGATGCGCCACATGAACGTGCAGTACTACATGGACAAGGGGGCGCAGGCGCTGGCCCAGTTCGCCGCCGCCGCGGGCTTCGATGAAAAGGGCGGTGCGGTTTTCCGCCCCTTGCGCGAGCGCATTCTTTTTGAACGGGAAGTCTATGCCGGTGATGTTCTGGCGGTGCGGACGGCTGTGCGAAGCGTCGAGGCGGACGGTGTCCATCTGACGTCTGTTCTTGAGGCGATGGAGGCGGGCGCCGTTGCTGCCCGCTTCGATACCGTTGCCGGCCTGTGGGATCCGAAAACCGGCGCTCTGTCGCCGCTGACCGATGCGATGCGGCGGCGGATCGAAACCCTGCCTGTTGCAACCGAAGTCGATTTCCCTCTGCCGCGCCCCATCGACGGGCCGCGTCTGCCGCAAGATGTTCCCGATCATGCGAAGGTGACATGCCGCCGTTCGGTCAACACATGGGAAGTCGATTCCGCCCTGACCGCCACGTCCGCGTTTCAGATCGGATGCGTATCAGACGCGGCGATGCATTTCTTCACCCACATGGGGGCGGATCATGAATGGCGCGCGGAAAACGATATCGGCTCGGCGGCGCTGGACTATGACATCCATTACCACCAGCCCCTGCACATAGGCGCGCCGGTCGAGCTGCACACCCATTTTCTGGAGCTTCTCAGCAAACCGTTCCGTTTCGGGCATCACCTGATCAACGCAACGACCGGCGCCGTCGCCACCACCATCGAGGTGACCGCCGTTCTGTTCGACCTCACCGCGCGAAAGGCCATCGTCCTGCCCGACACGTTTCGGGAAAAGGCCCATGCCATGGGCGCGCAAGATGGAAGAAAAAGCACATGACATCGAAGTTGATCGACCGCCGCGACCTGAGCTTTATCCTCTATGAATGGCTGAATGCGGAGGGGCTGACCACCCGCGTGCGTTATGCCGACCATTCCCGCGAGACATTCGACGCCACCATCGATACGGCCTACGCCATCGCCGAAGGGCATTTCGCGCCCCATGCCCACAAGGCGGACGAGAACGAACCGACCTTCGATGGCGAACGGGTTTCCATGATCCCCGAGGTCAAGGCGGCCATCGACGCCTATGTCGAAGCCGGTTTTCCGGCGGCGACCCACGACTATGATCGTGGCGGCATGCAGCTTCCCTATACCGTCAATGCCGCCTGCGGGGCCTTGTTCAAGGCGGCCAATGTGGGTACGTCCGGCTATCCGTTCCTGACCAATGCGGCGGCCAACCTTCTGAACGCGCACGCCAGCGATGAGCAGAAGGAGCGCTATCTCGTTCCCATGCTGGATGGCCGTTTTTTTGGGACCATGGCGTTGACCGAACCGCAGGCGGGATCGTCGCTGGCGGATATTCGAACCACCGCCACGCACGTCGAAGGTGATGAATACCGCCTGACTGGATCGAAGATATTCATCTCCGCCGGTGATCATGAACTGTCGGAGAATATCGTTCACATGGTGTTGGGCCGGATCAAGGGGGCGCCCGCCGGCGTCAAGGGCATCTCGCTTTTCATCGTGCCGAAATTTCTGGTCAATGATGACGGCACGCTCGGCGCGCGCAACGATGTCGTTCTGGCGGGGTTGATCCACAAGATGGGTTATCGCGGCACGACGTCCACGATGCTGAATTTTGGCGAGAACGATGACTGTCGCGCCTATCTGCTGGGCGAGCCCAACAAGGGGCTGACCTATATGTTCCACATGATGAACGAGGCCCGTGTGGGCGTCGGCATCGGGGCGGCGGCGATTGGCTGCAGCGGCTATCTGTATGCGTTGGACTACGCCCGCAATCGACCGCAGGGTCGTCATCCGGACAGCAAGGACCCCGCAGCGAAACAGGTTCCCATCATTGAGCACGCGGATATCCGGCGCATGCTGCTGGCCCAGAAGGCCTACGTGGAAGGTGCGCTGGGTTTGTGCCTGTATGCGGCGCGTCTGGTGGACGACACCAGGACGGGCGAGGACG
>JAPHTL010000061.1 GCA_026193355.1 Rhodospirillales bacterium | reverse complement strand
GTGATGGACTTGAAGGGCTTTTCCTCGAAAACGCCGATATTGGGAACCCAGAACTCGTCCACCGGATCGGTCAGCAAAAGAACCTCCACGCCCTTGGCGCGGAAGCCTTCCAGATGGGGGCTGCGCGACAGCGCCCCGGCATCGTCGCCGGTCATGTAATAGATGGCGTCCTGCCCCTTTTTCATCCGGCTTGTGTAATCGGCCAGCGAAATCAGCGCATCGCTGTCCGCGGTCCGGAAACGGGCGAGGGCGAGCAGGTCGTCACGGTGCTGGAAGTCCTCGTAGATTCCTTCCTTCATCAACGCGCCGAAGGCCTTCCAGAACGTCGCGTATTCGTCGGGTGTCTTGTCCGCCTTCTTCTTCAACTCGCCGAGGATCCGCTTGACGAGGCCCGCACGGATTTTGGCCAGCACCGGGTTGTGCTGCAACATTTCACGGCTGATGTTGAGCGGCAGGTCCTCCGCATCGACGATGCCGCGAACGAAGCGCAGGTATGTGGGGAGAAGTTCTTCGCAGTCGTCGGTGATGAAGACCTTCTTGACGTACAATTTGACGTGCTGCTTGCGTTCCGGGTGGAAGATGTCGAAGGGCCGTGTCGTGGGAACGTACAGCAGGTTGGTATAGGCGACGACGCCCTCGACGCTGTTGTGAAGGGTCAGCCAGGGTTCGTCGAAGGCGTGGGCGACGTGGTGATAGAATTCCTTATACTGATCCGCGGTGATTTCCGACTTCGACCGCGCCCAAAGGGCCGAAGCGCTGTTCAGCGTCTCGTCCTCGCCCTTGCCGTCCGCGCCGCCGATCAGGACAATGGGCACCGCGATGTGATCTGAATATTTTTTGATGATCTGGCGCAGGCGCGCGGCTTCGGCGAATTCCTTGCCCTCTTTCTTGAGGTGAAGGGTGACGGTGGTTCCCCGCGTTTCGCGCTTGCCGTCGTCGATGGTGAATTCACCCCGCCCGTCCGAGGTCCAGACCCAGGCGGCGTCCTCGCCCGCCTTGCGGGTGGTGACCTCGACTTTCCTGGCGACCATGAACGCCGAATAGAAGCCGACGCCGAACTGACCGATCAGCGAGACGTCCTTGTTCTCGTCGCCGCTCAGGTTTTCGACGAAAGCCGATGTGCCGGAGCGCGCGATGGTGCCCAGGTTGGAGATCAGGTCGTCACGGGTCATGCCGATGCCGTTGTCGGAAACCGAAAGCGTCCCCTTATCCGCATCAACGGTCAGGGCGATCCGGAAATCCGCGCCCCCGTCGGCGGTAAGTTCTGGCCGCGTCAATGCCTCGTAGCGAAGCTTGTCGCAGGCGTCCGATGCATTGGATACGAGTTCCCTCAAAAACACTTCGCTGTGGCTGTAGAGCGAGTGTGCGACGATGTCCAAAAGTTTCCCGACTTCCGCCTGGAAGCTGAGTTTCTCCTTCGACATGGCTTTTGTTCCCCTTCAGGCTGTATTCCGGTCACATGTGCGGCGCTTGCGCCAATTCCGGGAGTGATATGTCCCACGATGCGACGTTGCGCAACCCCCCGCCAGAAGGAGACGACAGGAAAAAGATCAGGGTTTGCGCTCGCCACGTTGACCCTGTATACACTGCGCCCTTGCCCCGACCAGTGGACGGGCGCATCCTGATAGACAATGACAAACACCAAAGACGAAAGAGGGCTCGATGCAGGTTCCGTTGCAGATCAGTTTTCATGATGTTGACCATTCGGACGCCGTCGAGGAGCGCATCCGGGAAAAGGTTGCGAAGCTTGAACAGCATTGCGACACCATCACATCATGCCGTGTGGTGGTCGAACGCCCGCACAAGAATCATCGCAAGGGTCAGCTTTACAACGTCCGTTTCGACGTGACGCTGCCGGGCTACGAAATCGTGGTCAAGGGCGACAAGGGTGATCACGCCCACGAGGACGTCTACGTTGCGATTCGCGACGCCTTCGAGGCGACTCTGCGTCAGGTTCAGGACTACGTTCGCCGCCACAAGGGCCTTTAGGCTTCGCGCGCAGAACCAGGCCAGAACATGAAAGACGGGCCGGGCGGGTAACGTCCGGCCCATTTTCTTGTCGACATTCCTTGACGCCGCCACCCGCCCTTACCCAAGCTGGCGGTTCATTGTCCCGGCGGGGAGTGACATGCCCGAGGAAACGGAACTGGCGCGGGAACGCGACGACCTGATGGCGGAGATCGCCGCCGAGGTCCGTGACACCGCTGAATGGACGGGGCGGAAAGCCCTTTCGGTCCGCGTGCGAAACGCGATGGCCACGGTGCCCCGGCACGCCTTCGTGCCTGCCGCCGAGCGTCATCTTTCGTACCGCAATCATCCGTTGCCCATCGGGCTCGGCCAGACCATTTCGCAGCCCTATATCGTCGCCATCATGACCGAGCTGCTGGATATCGGACCCGACGCGCGGGTGCTGGAGGTCGGCACCGGCTCTGGCTATCAGACGGCGGTGCTGGCGGAAGTGGCGGCCGAGGTCTGGTCTGTCGAGCTGCTGCCAGAGCTGGCGGACACAGCAAGGGAAAAACTAGGGGAACTGGGATACGCCAATGTCCACATCCGCACCGGCAACGGGCGCGAAGGGTGGCCAGAAGCCGCCCCCTTCGACGCGATCATGGTGACGGCGGCAGCCGAATCCATCCCCGAAACGCTGGTCAGGCAACTGAAACCCGGTGGGCGGATGATCATTCCCGTCGATGATACGGCGTTCCGTCAGCGCCTTGTCCTCGTCATCAAGGATGAAAAGGGCGACGTGCGGGTTTCAAAGGGCCTGCCGGTGGCTTTTGTGCCGCTTCGCGGGCGCTTCGCATAAAAGACGGGTTGAAATCGCGGACAGAAGCCGGAATCCTCCCCCAATGCAGATCAACACATCAGCGCAACGCCCCGAAGGCTCCCGACTGGTCGCGGTCCTTGGGCCGACAAACACCGGAAAGACCTACCTCGCTATCGAACGCATGCTCGCCCATGAAAGCGGGATGATAGGCTTTCCGCTGCGCCTGCTGGCGCGTGAAAACTATGACCGGGTCGTAAAGGCCAAGGGTGCGGCGCAGGTCGCCCTGATCACCGGCGAGGAAAAGATAGTTCCGCCGACGGCGCGCTATTTCCTGTGCACCGCCGAATCGATGCCGGTTGACCGGCGCGTCGCCTTCGTCGGCCTGGATGAGGTGCAGATGGCCGCCGACCCGGATCGCGGCCATATTTTCACTGAACGGCTTTTGTCTGCGCGCGGAACGCAGGAAACCATGTTCATGGGTTCCGACACCGCCCGCGGCCTGATCACGCGGTTGGTGGAGGGGGTGGAAATCATGCGCCGCCCGCGTTTTTCCACGCTGCGCCATACCGGTGCGCGCAAGGTGACGCGCCTTCCGCCCCGCTGCGCAATCGTGGCGTTCTCTGCCTCTGACGTGTATTCGCTGGCCGAACTGGTGCGCCGCCAGCGTGGTGGCGCGGCGGTGGTTCTTGGCGCGCTCAGCCCGCGAACCCGCAACGCGCAGGTCGAGATGTTTCAGGCGGGCGAGGTCGATTATCTGGTCGCTACCGACGCCATCGGCATGGGCCTGAACATGGATATCGACCACGTCGCCTTTGCGGCGCTGCGGAAATTCGACGGGCGTCATCCGCGTATCCTGATGCCGGCGGAACTGGCGCAGATCGCCGGGCGGGCCGGACGTCACATGAACGACGGCACCTTCGGCACAACGGCGGAGGCAGGCGATCTTGATGCGGAGGTGGTTGAACGGCTTGAAAACCATCAGTTCAAGCCCCTTCAGGTCTTGCAATGGCGCAACACCGACCTGACGTTCACATCCATCGAGGCCCTGAAAGCCAGTCTCGCGCGACAGCCCGATCGCGATGGTCTGGTCCGTGCGCGGGAAGCCGACGACCAGATGGCGTTGGAAATTCTTACAAAGGACGACCGGATTGCAGGCCTCGCCACAGGACCCGACGCCGTCGCCCTGCTGTGGGAAGTTTGCCGGATTCCGGATTTCGGCAAGGTCAGGGTAGAGGCCCACGCAGGGCTGCTGGCGCGGGTTTTCAATCATTTGATGGCGGACGGTGGGCGGTTGCCGACCGACTGGGTGGCCGGGCAGGTCAAACGCCTGGAAAGGACGGATGGCGACATCGAAACCATCGCCCAAAGGATCGCCGGAATACGAACCTGGACGTATGTTTCCCACCGTGCGGGATGGGTCGATGACCCCGCGCACTGGCAGGAGAAAACCAGAACGGTGGAAGATCAACTGTCCGACGCCCTGCACGAACGGCTTACCCAGCGGTTTGTCGATCAACGAACCTCGGTTCTCGTGCGTCGGATGAAGAAGGAACAGGACCTGTCGGCCTTCGTGTCCGGCGATGGCGGGGTGAATGTCGAGGGGCATTTCGTCGGTCGCCTGGAAGGGTTCAGCTTCAAGGCGGATCGCGGGGAAAACCGTCGCGCCGACCGGGCTGTGGCCGGGGCTGCCCAGAAAGCATTGCAGGGGGAGGTGAAAAGCCGCCTCGGCGCGATCGAAAGGGCCGGGGGCGACGCCATAGTGCTCGATCCAGGTGGCCGCCTGTTCTGGGAGGGAGCGGAAATTGCCCGCCTTGTCCGCGGAGCGACGGCTGCTTCGCCACGGGTGGCGCTTCTGGCCAGTGATCTTCTCGACGATGCCGCCCGCGCGGCGCTGCAGGCGCGGCTGGAAGGGTGGATCGGCGACCGTATCGCGACGGTTCTTGCGCCGTTGCGCAGGCTGGAAGAAATGACCCTTGAAGGGGCGGCGCGCGGCCTGGTCTTTCAGCTGGTCGAGGCCATGGGGGCGGTTCCCCGCGATCAGGTAGCAGAACAGATCGATGCCCTGTCGCGTGCGGATCGCAAGGCGCTGCGTGAAGGTGGTGCGCGGATCGGTCGCGCGGCAGTCTGGCTTCCGGGGTTAATAAAACCGGCGGCGGCGGGCCTGTGCGCCCTGCTCTGGGCCGTTCATCGGCAACTGGATCCGATCCCCGCTTCACCGCCGCCGGGGCGGGTTTCGTTGATTCAGGAACCGGACGTGCCGGAAGGTTTCTGGCGCGCCGGGGGGTATTGGCCGGTCGGCGGGAGGTTGCTGCGCATTGACATGCTCGAACGTATCGCTTCCGCAGCCTACGCGCTGTCCCGTGCGGGGCGTTTCGCCATTTCGGAGGAATTGCTGTCGCTGGCCGGGGCCACCCGCCCTGAGATGGCTTCGATACTCGGTGGTCTTGGGTACGGGCGCGAGGAAAAGGAAGGGGTGGAGATGTTCCGCTGGCGCGGACGTTTCATCAGGCCAAAGGCCGCAAAAGGCAGGAAACCCGGCAAAGGAGAGAAAGGTGCGGCGACAAGCCGACCTGAACAAAAGGCGCGCAGTAAACCGAAGATCCGGAAAGAGGCGAAAACGGCGCATGATCGCAGCCCACGCCTGCGCGAAGACGAATCGCCCTTCGCCAGGCTTCGGGAACTGAAATTCGGAAAATGAACGACGAAACCCTGCGACTCGACAAATGGCTGTGGCATGCCCGGTTTTTCAAGAGCCGGACGCTGGCCGCGAAGTCTTGCAACGAGGGGAATGTGCGGGTCAACGGAACGCGGGTTTCAAAAGCCCATCATCAGTTGAAGATCGGCGATGTGCTGACTTTTTCCATCGGGGCGCGGGTCAGGGTTGTCGAGGTCCTGCAAATGGGGACGCGTCGCGGCCCTGCGCCGGAAGCGCAGGCTCTCTATGATGACCAGTCCCCGCCTCCGCCGTCGAAAAAGGTCGGCGACTTTACATCGGGTCATGGCGCGGTTGCCGAACGTGACAGGGGGGCGGGGCGGCCGACGAAACGCGACCGGCGCATTATCGACAGATTCAGGGAAGGCGGTTAGGCGGAAAAGACCGAGTCGCGCACTTGGCGTGGTTTGCCGCTCTCGTTTAACGGCGGTCAAGGATGGCTGTCGGAAAAGGTGCGTAGTGTTCACCAATAACCGTGAATGACGAGGGGTTGTTTCGCGCCACCGCGATGTGTATAGGAAGGCCATGATTTCACGGATAAAAGCCCTCATTTCCGGTGGCGAAAAATCGGAACCGCGTGGAAGGGATGCCGTCCAGATGGCCGCCGCAGCCCTGCTGGTTGAAGCGGCGATGACCGACGGAACCTTCGATGCGGATGAGAGAGCAACGGTTGAGCACCTTCTGGTCTGGCGGTTTGAGTTGACCGAGGATGAGGCGAGAGAACTGACCGCAGAGGCCGAGGCCGAGGTTGCGCAATCGGCGCAGCTTTACGGGTTCGCTCGTGTGGTGAACGACGGTTTCTCGGCCGAGGAAAAGGTCGATTTGCTGGAGATGCTCTGGCATGTCGCCTATGCGGATGGAACGCTTCATGATTATGAAGCAAGCCTTGTTCGACGTATTTCGGGCTTGCTGCATGTGTCCGACCGTGACAGCGGCGCCGCCCGCAAGAGGGCTCTTGTATCCCTCGGACTCGAATAAGGAGCCTGAGCACCGGGGGAAAGCTCCGAACGTTCAGGGATTGACGATTGCCCGGCAGGGAACCATTTACTCCCCTGTCGGAGGAAGGGACATCGAAGCGGCGCACGCGCCGAAGTGGAGAAGCACATGACTTACGTCGTTACCGATAATTGCATCAATTGCAAATTCATGGACTGCGTCGAGGTTTGCCCCGTCGATTGCTTTTATGAGGGCGAGAACTTCCTGGTGATCAGCCCGGATGAATGCATCGATTGTGGCGTTTGCGAGCCTGAGTGCCCGGCCGAGGCGATCGTTCCCGATACCGAGCCAAATCTCGAACACTGGATCGAGATCAACGCGAAATACGCGGAAACGTGGCCGAACATTACCCGCAAGGGCACACCGCCCGCCGACGCGGAAGACTGGAAAGGTCGCGCCGACAAGAAATCCCTGCTGAGCGAGAAGCCCGGCGAAGGTCACTGACCGGCCCCTCTTCTTCACACAGACGAGTGGTGTGGCGAAGGGCTTCAATATCGGGCTTCGGCACAAGGGGCATCAAATGCCCCTGTGAAAAAGCGGTTTTTTGTGTTATAAGGTACAGGCTGGCTCCTTGGCCGGC
>JAPHTL010000113.1 GCA_026193355.1 Rhodospirillales bacterium | reverse complement strand
GCAGAACGTGCTGAACGCCGGGCTGCGCACCGCGGACATCATGCAGGACGGCAAGACCAAGGTCTCGACGAAGGCCATGGGCGAAGCCATCGTCGCCGAACTGGACAAAATGATCGGCTAGATCAACCTCCGTTCAGGCGGGATAGCCTGAGCGGAGAAAAGTTGATCATTATCAATAAGACCGGGCGTGCTCCGCCGCTCTTCTATTGAAACCCCGGCCCTTGCGGCCGGGGTTTTTTGTTGGAAAACCTTCCCGTCCTTCCCAGATATAATGTGGACTGGCTGGAAAGGACCGCAGCATGGCGGGTGAAAACGCGGATAAGAATATTGTCGATCTGGAGGGCGCGCGAAAAAGGCTTCGCGGCGACAGCCGCCGGGCGCATCGCGTTACCGCCAGTGAGCGCGATGATTTCGCCATGGCCGCCGAGGTCCATGGCTGGAATATCGAGATCAGGCCGATCACGGAAAAGGAGGCGGACGGTGAATACGTCCTGCTGCATCGTCGCTTCGACACGGTTTCGATCTATCACGCCGAGGGTGAATGGCGGGCCTACGACCGGACCAACCGCCTGATCGCCGACGGCCCGACGGTTGGCGCCATCGTCGCCCGCGTCAAGCTCCGCTAGGGCATTCTTCGCTCGAACAAGTACAGAAAAGATGCTTTATCGGCTGATCTAGAAGATCAGACGATAGAGCAACGGCAGCAGGATCGCCGTGGCCAGTCCGTTCAGGCCCATGGCGAGGCCCGAGAAGGCGCCGGCTACGTCGTTGACCTCGAACGCGCGCGCCGTGCCGATGCCGTGGGACGCCGTGCCCACCGCCAGCCCGCGCGCCGCCCAGTCCTTGATGCGAAGCAGGTTCAGCGTCCACGTGCCCAGCACCGCGCCGATGATGCCGGTCAGGATCACCAGTACGGCGGTCAATGAGGGCAGGCCGCCCATCTGTTCGGCGATGCCCATGGCGATGGGCGTGGTCACCGATTTCGGCGCCAGCGAGAACAGGGTTTCCTTCGATGCGCCGAGCGCCCAGGCGATCCCCACCGCGCTGATGGCGGCGGTGGCCGAACCGGCGACGATGGAGGTGAAAACCGCAATGGCCGAACGCTTCACATGGGTGAAGTGGTTGTACAGCGGCACGGCCAGCGCGACGGTGGCGGGGCCAAGAAGGAAATGGACGAACTGCGCGCCTTCGAAATAGGTCCAGTACGCCGTATCGGTAAGCAGCAGGAAACCAACCAGCATCAGCACGGCGATCAGGACGGGGTTGAGCAAGGGGTTTTTGCCTGCCTTGCGGTACAGCCAGTCGCCGGACAGATAGGCGACAAGTGTGATGGTCAGGGCCGAAAGCGGACTGGCCGACAGATAGACCCAGATTTCCGTCAGTTCGGGTTTCATGGCCTGTCCTCCCCGCGCTGGGTCAACCGCCCCATGCCCTTCATCACCAGCGCCGTGACCGCGATGGTCAGAACGGTGCTGAGGATCAGCGAGGCGACGATCGGGGCCCATTCATCGGCCAGCAACGGCAGGTGAACCATGACCCCGACGCCTGCGGGAACGAACAGCAGGGAAAGGTGTTGCAGGATACCGCCTGATGTCGTTTGCAGCCCTTCGGGGACGCCGCGCCGGACCAGAAGACCGACAAACAGCAACACCATGCCGATCACAGGGCCGGGTATGGGAAGGCCGGTGCCGATGCGGATGGCCTCGCCGGCAAGCTGGCAGACCAGAAGAAGGGTCAGGTATCTCAGGACCATTTCCGTTTACTCCGTCTTTGCGCCCCAAGGTATGAGGGTACGGACACCCGCTGGCGGTTCCAAGTGGTCTTTTCGCGTCAAAACTCGTATCGGCCTTGAATTCCCGGCGGTTGCGCTGTATTTCTTGCCGCCGACGGAGTTGAGGAAGATCCATGAACCGCATGGCCGACAACCTGAACAGCATACGCATCGACGGGGCATCAGTGTCCCGCGCTGGCGCTTGCGCCGTCGGAAAGACAAGCACCCCGAAAACGACCACCAAAACCGTGGAGTGATGCGGGCCGGCTGAACATGTTTCAACGAAAGGGCCCGCGGAACCGACCGCGGGCCTTTCGTTTAACGGCGAAAGTGTCGCGCGGCCGGGGCGGGCCGCAAGACTGGAGAGCAAGAAAATGGGTTACAAGGTTGCGATAATGGGCGCCACGGGGAACGTGGGGCGCGAGATCATGAACATCATGCATGAGCGGAATTTTCCGGCCGATGAGGTGATCGCGCTGGCGTCATCGCGTTCGGTCGGCAGGGAAGTCGCCTATGGCGACGACAAGCGCCTGAAGGTAAAGGATCTTGCGACCTTCGATTTTGAAGGTGTGGACATCGTCCTGTCCTCGCCGGGTGCCTCGGTTTCGGCGGAATATGCGCCGAAGGCCGCCGCCGCTGGCGCGGTGGTCATCGACAACACGTCGTATTTCCGCATGGACCCTGAAATTCCGCTGGTCGTGCCGGAGGTCAACCCCGAAGCCATCGGGGATTACCGCGCGCGGAACATCATCGCCAATCCCAACTGCTCGACGATTCAGATGGTGGTGGCGTTGAAGCCCCTTCACGACGCCTTCCACATCAGGCGTGTGGTGGTTTCGACCTATCAGTCCACATCGGGCGGCGGCAAGGACGCGATGGATGAACTTTTCAACCAGACGCGCGGCATCTACATGAATGAGCCGGCGAGCAGCCACCAGAAGAAATTCACCAAGCAGATCGCCTTCAACGTGATCCCGCATATCGACAAGTTCATGGACGACGGGGCCACCAAGGAAGAATGGAAGATGGCTGTCGAGACGCAGAAGATTCTCGATCCCACCATCCAGGTTCATGCCAACTGCGCGCGGGTTCCCGTATTCGTCGGCCACGCTGAATACGTGAACATCGAGACCGATGAACCCATCGATGTGGACCGGGCGCGGGAAATCCTGCGCGAGGCCGAGGGCGTTGTCGTGATCGACCATCGCGAGGATGAGGGCTATGTCACACAGGCCGAATGTGCGGGCGAGGACGCGGTTTACGTCAGCCGCCTGCGCCGTGATCATTCGGTGGACAACGGGCTCAGCTTCTGGTGCGTTTCGGACAATCTGCGCAAGGGCGCGGCCCTGAACACCGTGCAGATCGCCGAGGTGCTGATCCGCGATTATCTGGAAAAATAGAGACAGGTCCGGCCTGTTCGCAGGCTGGAAACCGGGAAGGGGCGGCGCGAAAGCGCCGCCTTTTTCGGTTCAGAGAACAAGTTCGGCGGGAAAGGACCGGGACGGGGACGTCATCTGATCCTGCGCTGCGACAAGGTGCAATTCGCGCCCTTTTGCCTCCACCGTCGCCTCAATCACCCCGTAAAGGCCGGAGCAGGCCTTCGACAGGGCGGTCCTTGCATCTTTTCCACCCAGCAGGTAGTGGCCAAGGAACAGGGCGGCAAGCGCATCGCCCGCTCCTTTGGCGCGAAGATCAAGCCGCGGGGTGACGACACGCCATGCGCTGTTGCGCGTTATCGCCATGGTTTCGATGGTGGTGCAGTCCTCGGGCCGTTTGCAGAAACAAAGCGACGTCACCACCACCACGGACACCCCCCTTTCGACCAATGCTCCGGCCGCCGCGCGGACCTGCGTGACGCTGGCCGTGGAAAGGCCGGTCAGCTCCGTCAGCTCAAAGGCGTTCGGGGTGACGATCTCGGCCATAGGGATGAGGTGATCGCGAAAAAGGGCAGGAATATCGTCTGAAACATAAAGCCCTTCCGCCGTGTCTCCCATTACCGGATCGCAGCAGTAGACGGAATCGGGGTTTGCTTCACGCACCATGCGCACCGCTTCGGCCACCGCCATGCCGGTTTCGCGTTTCCCCAGATAACCGCTTAAAACGGCCTGACATTCCCCGAGCGCACCGCGCGCCGCAATGCCGCGGATGAGGGCGGCGATCTCGTCCGCCGAACGCTGCACACCCTCGAACGCGCCGTAACCCGGATGATTGCTGTAGAGCACCGTATCGACGGGCCAGACCTCAAAACCCAGCCGTTGCAGGGGGAATACCGCAGCCGCATTGCCGACATGCCCGTAGGATACCGAGGATTGAACGGACAGGATGGACATGGCGGGGTTCCTGATGTCGTTTTGTTTGCGCAAGACGGTCTTCAAACCTTGCCACAGGCGTAGCGGCGATTGTAGCTTTTCGCAGATGCAAAAAAATCGGCTTGCGCGCCCATCACCCTACGGGCGATCCAGAGGCCACCCCGAGGAAGGAAACATGAATAAAACCAACCCAGGCATTTTTTTTGAGGACTTCCGGCTTGGCCAGGAAATCGAACATGCGACGCCCCGCACCGTGACGGAGGGCGACGTATCACTCTATACGTCGCTTTATGGCATGCGCTTTCCGGTCAATTCCGCCGATACCTTCGCCATGGATATGGGGTTCGAGGCCGCCCCTGTGGACGACCTTCTGGTCTTTCATGTGGTGTTTGGCAAAACGGTTCCCGATATCTCGCTCAACGCGGTGGCCAATCTCGGCTATGCGATGGGGGAATTCGCTAACCCCGTCTATCCCGGCGATACGCTTCGCGCTGTTTCCAAGGTGATCGGGCTGAAGGAAAACTCGAATGGGAAAACAGGCGTCGTATGGGTCCATACCGTCGGCCTGAACCAGCGTGATGAGCCGGTTCTGGGCTATGTACGCTGGGTCATGGTCAACAAGAAGGATCCTTCCGCGCCGGCGCCGGAAACGGTTGTGCCGGATCTGGATGTCGATGCCGGTTCGCTGGAACTGACCGCGCCCGAAAGCATCGATTGCACCGCGTACGACTTTGGTTTGGCCGGAAGCAGCCATACGTGGGATGACTACGAGGTCGGCGAAAGGATCGACCACGTTGACGGCATGACCATCGAAGAGGCCGAACACCAGATCGCGACCCGCCTTTACCAGAATACGGCGAAGGTGCACTTCGACCAGTTCGTTGCGGATGCAGGACGGTTCAAACGCCGCCTGATCTATGGTGGCCATATCATCAGCCTGGCCCGCGGCCTCTCGTTCAATGGTCTGGGCAATGCCTTCAAGCTGGTTACGATCAACGGCGGCACCCACGCCAACCCGACGTTTGCGGGCGACACGGTCTACGCCTGGTCCGAGGTTCTCGGCTCCAGGGAGGTGAGCGGTCGCAAGGATGTCGGCGCGATTCGTTTGCGCACGGTCGCGGTGAAAAATCGTCCGGCAGCGGATTTCCCCTACAAGGGCGATGACGGAAAATACGATCCGTCGGTCGTGCTCGATTTCGACTACACGGTCCTGATGCCCCGCAGGGGATAACGGGTCGGGGATAGCAGGTTTGGAAGTGGTGCGGACATGGGTGGGGCGTCAGGTGTGCAAGCCCTGGGAAACCTGCACGCGCACCGCCCGCACGGCACATCCTGACGCCCCGGATAGGGCCCGAGGGCCCTAAGCTCGTGGAAGCAACACCTTCCTTCCGGCCACCTTCCAGTCCCGTGTCGGCCCCCTGAGGGGCGCGGCACAGGGCCGGACTGTGGTGGTTCGTCCCG
>JAPHTL010000316.1 GCA_026193355.1 Rhodospirillales bacterium | reverse complement strand
GAACGCCGCGCCAGTGAACAACAACCAGTTTGAGGAAGTATTCAAGATGAGCTTCGATATGTTCAAAGGCTATGAAGATGCCGTCGTTTTCGGCAAGGAAAACGTTGAAGCCATGGTTCAGTCCAGCACCGTGGTCGCCAAGGGCATGCAGAACATTGGTTCCGCATGGGCCGATTTCATGAAGGCGAGCTTTGATGCGAACGTGGCCGCCGCCAAGAAAGCGGCGTCGTGCAAGGACATGAACGAGATCGTCGCCATCCAGGCCGATGTCGCAAAGGCCGGCTATGACGCCCTGGTCAAGGAAAGCGGCAAGCTTTCCGGAGAGACTGTCAAACTGGCCGAAGAGGCATGGGCCCCGCTCGGGTCGCGCGTCAATGCGACCATGGAAAAGTTCGGCAAGCCTTTCGCGGCCTGATCCGAAGCGCTTCGGCGCAAAGCAGTTTTCAAGGGAAGCGGGGCCTCGGCCCCGCTTCTTTTTTTGTCCGCAGGAGGAAACGGCGTTAACATTATTTTTCGCCCAAGAGTCGCTATGGGGCTTTTATCCCGAGCGCAGCGAACAATATTAACAGGGGCGACCCCGGGGGAGGGGCTGTATGATCCTCAGGACTTCGGCATGCATGCCGGAACTGTTCGGCGACGAAGGCAAGAACGATCGATGAGCGACATCAGGAAAGGGTCCGACGACACGTCAACCGGCATCGCGGTCAAGGCGCGGCCAAAAACGAAAAAACCGCACCTTTACAAGGTGCTGATGCTGAATGACGACTACACGCCCATGGAATTCGTGATCCACGTTCTGGAGCGGTTTTTCGGTATGGATCACCAGACGGCGACGGAAATCATGCTGCACGTCCATCAGAAGGGGGTCGGTCTGTGCGGCGTTTTTACCTACGAGGTGGCTGAAACGAAGGCAAATCAGGTCATGGACCTGGCCCGCAAGAATCAGCACCCTTTGCAGTGCACCGTGGAAAAGGAATAACCAAAAAGGACGGACCGGTCATGCTCTCGCGAAACCTTGAAAACAGCCTGCATCGCGCATTGGCGCTGGCATCGGAACGCAGCCATGAATTCGCCACGCTGGAACACCTTCTTCTGGCCCTGACAGAGGACCGCGACGCAATTGCCGTTATGCGCGCCTGTGGCGTGAACATCGATCAGTTGCGGAACGACCTTGCCGATTTTGTCGACAGCGAGCTGGACAGTCTGATCACGCGCCGCGAGGAAGAGCCCCGTCCAACGGCAGGGTTCCAAAGGGTCGTCCAGCGCGCCGCCATTCATGTCCAGTCCGCGGGTCGCGAGGAAGTGACGGGGGCGAATGTCCTTGTCGCCATTTTCTCGGAACGTGAATCCAACGCGGTCTATTTCCTTCAGGTTCAGGACATGTCCCGCCTGGATGCAGTCAATTATATTTCGCATGGAATCGCCAAGGTTACCGGGATGGGTGAAACCAGAACCGTGCATGGCGCAGAGGCGACTGCGGAAGATGAAGACGGCGTTGTCCAGAAAGGCAAGGAGGCCGTGGATGCCTACTGCGCCAATCTCAACGAAAAGGCGCGTGACGGCCGCATCGATCCGTTGATCGGTCGAGAGGCGGAGCTTGACCGCACTGTTCAGGTGCTTTGCCGCCGCAACAAGAACAATCCGCTGTACGTCGGTGATCCCGGCGTCGGTAAAACGGCGATTGCGGAAGGTCTGGCGCGGAACATCGTCCAAGGTGATGTTCCGGCCGTTCTCAAGGATGCGACCATCTACGCGCTGGATATGGGGGCATTGCTGGCCGGAACGCGTTATCGGGGCGATTTCGAGGAACGCCTCAAGGCGGTGCTCTCCGAAATGGAGGCCGATCACGACGCCATCCTCTTTATCGATGAAATCCATACGGTCATCGGTGCCGGCGCGACATCCGGCGGTTCGATGGATGCGTCGAATCTTTTGAAGCCGTCCCTCGCCAAGGGGACGCTGCGCTGCATCGGTTCGACCACCTACAAGGAATACCGCAGCCACTTCGAAAAGGACCGCGCACTGGTCCGCCGCTTCCAGAAGATCGATGTGAACGAACCGTCGGTCGAGGATACGGTGAAGATACTGAAGGGGCTGAAGCCCTATTACGAGGAGCACCACAAGGTTCATTACACGGCCGAGGCGATCAGGGCCGCCGTGGACCTGTCGGCCCGCTACATCAACGATCGAAAGCTTCCCGACAAGGCGATCGACGTGATTGACGAGGTCGGCGCATCGCGCATGCTTGTTCCGGAAAACAGGCGGAAAAAGACGGTCAGCGTAAAAGACGTTGAGGCGGTGGTCGCCAAAATCGCCCGAATTCCGCCGAAAAGCGTTTCCAAGGATGACAGGACGGTTCTGGAGAATCTGGAGCGCGACCTGAAGACCATGGTTTTCGGTCAGGACCGCGCAATCGAATCGCTTTCATCGGCCATCAAGCTTGCCCGTGCGGGCTTGCGTGAACCGCAAAAGCCGATCGGCAGTTACCTCTTCGCCGGGCCGACCGGCGTTGGCAAGACGGAAGTCGCGCGCCAGCTTTCCCTGACGCTTGGCGTTGAACTGATCCGTTTTGACATGTCCGAATACATGGAACGGCATTCCGTTTCGCGCCTGATCGGCGCGCCGCCCGGCTACGTCGGGTTTGATCAGGGCGGCCTTCTGACCGACGCCATCGATCAGAATCCGCACGCGGTGCTGTTGCTTGATGAAATCGAGAAGGCGCATCCGGATCTTTTCAATATCCTGTTGCAGGTCATGGATCATGGAAAGCTGACGGATCACAACGGAAAGACCATAGACTTCCGCAACGTCATTCTGATCATGACCACCAACGCAGGCGCGGCAGAACTGGCGAAGCCGGCCATCGGCTTTGAACGCTCCGTGCGCGAAGGCGACGATATGGAAGCCATCGAAAAGATGTTCTCGCCGGAATTCCGCAACCGTCTGGATTCTGTGATTTCGTTCGCCAGCCTGCCGCCGGAAGTGGTTTCCCGCGTTGTCGAGAAGTTCATCATGGAGCTAGAGGTCCAGCTTGCGGATCGTGCGGTCACCATTGAACTTTCGGATGGCGCGCGTGAATGGCTGGCCGTGAAGGGATACGACCGCCGTTTCGGCGCGCGTCCGCTGGCGCGGGTCATTCAGGAACACGTCAAGAAACCGCTGGCTGAGGAACTTCTGTTCGGAAAGCTGACGGGCGGCGGCCTTGTCCGGGTCGATGCGAAGGACGGAAAGCTGACTTTTGATTGCATTGATGGCGACGACCCCCGCGCGGGGGGCGGCCGCCCGGCGAAACGGCCGAAGAAAAAGGGGGCGAAGCCCCCGTCCAGGCGCCGTACGCCCAGCGTACCCGCATAAGGGCCTAATCCAGTTGGATGGATCGTTCCGGTGGAAACCGGACGGTTACCGTTGTTCCCTTGCCGAGTGTGCTGGTCAGGGTCAGCGTTCCGCCGTGCAGTTCGGCCAGTTTTTTGCTGAGCGGAAGGCCCAGGCCGGTTCCCTCGTATCGCCGCTCGAGGGTGCTGTCCACCTGACCGAAAACGGCCATTGCCTTTTCGATGTCTTCTGCGGCGATGCCGATGCCGCTGTCGACCACCTTGAAAACGATTGCGCCCGTTTCATCGTACTCAGCCAACAACGAGACATTCCCGCCTTTGGGGGTAAACTTTACCGAATTCGACAGCAGGTTGAGGAGGATCTGCTTCACCCTTCGGGCGTCCGCCAGAAGGCCGCTTATTGGCGATTGGGTTTTGACTCTCAGGGTCACCTTGTTGGCATTCGCGCGTCCCTCAATAAGGTGGCGGCACGACCCGAACAAAGTGGGGATATCGATGCTTTGCTCGGCCAGGGAAAGATCCCCGGTTTCGATCCGCGACACATCGAGGACATCATTGATCAGCTGAAGAAGGTGGCGACCCGAATCGCCCACATTAGCCACGTATTCGAGGTACTTCGGACTGCCCAGAGGGCCGAACATTTCCCTGGACATGATGTCCGAGAAGCCGATGACTGAATTCAGCGGCGTTCGCAGTTCGTGGCTCATATTGGCGAGAAATTCCGTCTTGGCGCGGTTCGACAGTTCCGCTTCCTCTTTCGCGGCGATGAGCTGCTGTTCGATCAGTTTGCGATCCGTTATGTCCTCTTCGATGCCCACATAGTTCGTGATTTCGCCCTCCGGGCCCCTCACCGGTGAAATCGAAGCAAGAACCCAGTAAAGGCTCCCGTCCTTGCGTTTGTTCTGCAGTTCGCCGCGCCATTCGTTTCCGTCGCTGATCGTTTTCCAGAACAGTTGATACTCTTCGTCCTTCATTCTTCCTGATTTCAGGATACGTGGGTTTTCTCCCAAAACCTCCTCTGCTGCATAACCCGTTATTTCTGAAAATTTGGGGTTGACGTATTCGATGCTGCCTTTGGGGCTGGTTATGATGATCGAACTGCCGCTTTGTTGAACGGCCTGGTACAGCTTTCGCAGTTCGTGGTCCTGACGGGACAATTGCTTCGCCTCGACCAGAATGCGCCCCGTCATGGGCCTGAGGATGATGGCCAGACCGATCCCGCCAAACACGATCAGGGTGAGGACGCCGATCACAGCCATGAAGATGGTTTTATCCGACTCCGCGAACAGCTCGTCTTCATTCATCCGTATCATGATTACCCATCCCGTTGTCTCTACAGGTTGAGCGGCGATCATTTCGCCATCACCGGGCTTGGCATGAATGTGGGCAACTTGTCCGGGATTTTTGATGGCCTCACTGAAAAGGGAGGTTATTTCGCTCCAGCTCTTTGTGTCGGCGGGGCCGGTTCGTAAGGGAAAGGCGGCTTTCATCCCGCCGGTTGACCCGGGAATTAGCAGGATCGTTTCGCCGGTATTGCCCAGGTGCTTGTAATCCGTGATGAAGTCTTGAATGCCAGCCATGGTGAAGGCGACTATATCCGTTCCCTGCAGGACATTGTCGTGGTCGAGTATTGGTGTTCCGATGAGTACGTAATGCTTCCCGTTCATTGAAAACGGGCCGCTGATGGTGTCATTCCGGAATTCGGAGGAGGGTGGTTTGGCCAGCGTTTGCGGAATTTTCATGCCAACCGATGCGACAACGTTTCCTGCACGGTCCATTCGTGTGATTCCCGCAACTTCGGCGGATGCGCGCAAGGCGTCTTCAAGCTTGGGGGCGGTGAAGTCCCTCAAGGCATCACCGGATATGATTCCGCGGTTGTAGAGTGCAAGTTTTTCCCTGATCTGGCTTCTACTGGAAATCTGTCGGGCAAGAGTTTCATTTCGCGACAGTTGCCTCTCGATCCCTTGGGTGTGCATATCAAGGACGTGAAGCAAGAAACGTTCGGAGCTCAATCTAAGCTGCTCCCGAATGGGCAAGATACCCGCTACGCCGATCAGGACGCCAAACAGGCACGCCATCATCACCGTATAGGCAATGATTCTGGTTTGAAGCCTTTTCGTATCGCTCAGGTCTTGCTGCAATTGAAGTCCACTCGGCGGTGATATTTATTTTCGGGGGGGGGATTGTGGGCCAATCCGTCAGCCCAATCAATTGAGCGGATGTCACAAAATGTTCATGCGCCTGTAATGGATTTGAAAGAAACGTCGTTCAGCATGCGTATATGAAACAAATAACAAAAGGCCATGCTGTGTTTATCCCTCCGAGCGAAATTAAGACGTCCATTCCTTTCCACGACGATCATTCCCTGCCTGGAATCGATTCCGACCTTTCGATAACCGGCGGAACAGGCCGATGCAACAGTGAAAATCAGGCGATTATGGAGCGCCGCCGCGCCTCGTCCGGTTGGCGGGCAACGCCGATCATGGCCTGGCGCAATGTTGGGATGTCATCCCGACGCCGTATCCGCTGAGACGGACGGGGTTTTTACGGTGACTTTTCCGGCGCATGTTTCTGCGTCCTGCGAAAGGGGGAAAGCGCCGAAAGCTCGGTCATTTCCCCTGAAACATGATCACGTTCAACATCAAGAAACCTTTCTACTGCACTGAAAAATCCTGAATCCAACATCCAATGTGCACTGTAGGTCGGATGGGGTGTATAGCCCCGTGCGAGCTTGTGCTCTCCTTGCGCGCCCGCCTCGACACGGCTGAGGCGATGTTCGATGGCGAAGTCTATCGCCCTGTAATAGCAGGCCTCGAAGTGCAGGAAACGATAGTCATCAAGGCTTCCCCAGTATCTTCCGTATAGACAGTCTCCTCCCAGGATGTTGAGCGCCGCCGCAACAGGGTTTTGTGTTTCATCTTCGGCAACAAACAGGACAACCCTGTCTTTCATTTCATTGCCGAGGGCTGAAAAGAAGGCGCGGTTCAGGTAGGGCTCCCCCCATTTGCGGTTCGACGTGTCGAGGTAGAACCGGTACATGGCATCCCAGTGACGTTCCTTGATTTCATCGCCACGCAGCGTGCGAAGGGTTACCTCCTGGCCTGTGGCTTCGCGCCGCTCTCGCCGGATTGTTTTTCTTTTTCGCGAAGACAGTGCCGCGAGAAAGTCATCGAAATCGGTGTATCCCTTGTTTTTCCAGTGAAACTGGGTTCCAAGGCGTTGCAACAAGCCTGCTTGCCGTGCCTGTTGCCACTCCGTATCGGTGCAGAAGTTGACATGGACCGATGAAAGATCGTGTTTTGTGGCGAACTGGATCATTGCCGCAAAAAGGGTGCTGCGCAGGCCCTCACGGTTTTCACCGTCGCGTATCAGTATGCGAGGCCCCGTAACCGGCGAGAATGGGACGGCGCAGAGCAGTTTGGGGTAATAGCGCCCGCCGGCGCGCTGGTAGGCATCGGCCCAGGCCCAGTCGAAAACGTATTCGCCGTAGGAGTGGCCTTTCAGGTAGAGCGGCGCGCAGGCCGCCAGCTTTCCGTCACTTCCCTCGACGACCATATGGCACGGCGTCCAGCCTGTTTCAGCGCAGGCCGAGCTGCTGTTTTCCAACGCGGCGAGGAAGGCGTGGGAGACGAACGGGTTGAAGTCAGGAAGATCCGCGCCAGCACAGGCATCCCACTGCTCTGCGGGAACATCGTTGATTCCGGACAGAGTTCGGATGGTATGGGGTTCGCGACCGTCGGGCATGGTTGAAAGATGGGGAAGAGGGGGCTAAACGGCAAGGCCCGCCGCTAACGCACCTCGAAGACGCCATCAACCTCAACAGCGACGCCCATGGGCAGCGAGGGCGCGCCAACCGCGAACCGGGCGTGTTGCCCCGCGCTGCCGAAAACCTCGGCCATCAGGTCGGATGCGCCGTTGACCACCTTTGGGTGGTCCGTGAAGTGCGCTGTGCAGTTGACAAAACCGCCCAGTTTCACAACGCGCGCCACCCGGTCGAGATCGCCCCCGCAGGCCGCGCGGATCTGGGCGATCAGGTTAAGTCCGCAAAGGCGCGCCGCGGCGTATCCCACCTCGAGATCGAGGGTTTCCCCCAAGCGTCCGATATGGCGAAGCTCACCATTCCACACGGGGACCTGTCCAGAGACGAAAACCAGATTGCCGCTGATCACATAGGGGACGTAATTGGCTGCCGGAGCGGCCGCTTTGGGCAGTTCTATCCCAAGCTCCTTCAGTCGCTGATCGACAGTACCCGCCATGACGTCCTCCCTTGCGTGTTAGACGAAGACAGGATACCGCCGCGTCGCCGTCTGATCTATGGTTGTCTGGCGTGATCATACGGCAAGGGAGGAGCCCCCATGCGGGTCTGGGAAATCAAGGAAGAATTCGGTCGAAAGAACCTGGTCATGGATGAAAGGGCGGATCCCGCGCCCGGCCCCGGCCAGGTAAAGCTGCGCATGTTGGCCGCATCCATCAACTTTCGCGACCTGGTGGTGATTGAAGGGCAGTATGGACGACATATCACGCCGCCGTTGATTCCCCTTTCGGATGGCGTTGGCGAGGTTGTCGCCGTCGGTGAGGGCGTGGCACGGGTTTCCGTCGGCGATCGTGTGACCCCGCTGTTTTTTCAGGGCTGGCTGGCGGGGGAACCCCGCGCAGACCTGATGGCCCCGACAACCACCGGGGGGCCGCTCGATGGTGTTCTGGCGGAATACATGACCCTTGATCAGCAATCCGTTGCCCCGGTTCCTGAGCATTTGAGCGATGGAGAGGCGTCAACATTGCCCTGCGCCGCCCTGACAGCGTGGAGCGCTTTGGTCACATGGGGGGCAGTAAAGCCCGGTGAAATCGTCGTTATTCAGGGGACCGGCGGTGTCTCCCTGTTTGCGTTGCAGTTCGCCAGGATGCTTGGCGCGGAAACCATTGTCACATCGTCGTCGGATGAAAAACTGGTTCGTGCGCGCGAACTGGGCGCGGATCACACCGTGAACTATCGCACCACGCCGGATTGGGACAGGGCCGTGAAGACGTTGATCGCCGGGCGCGGCCTTGATGGCGTGGATCATGTTGTCGAGGTCGGTGGGGCCGAGACGCTGGCCCGATCGGTGCGTTGCGTCCGGGTTGGCGGCACGATCAGCCTGATCGGCGTTCTTTCCGGTGCGAAGGGTGGCTTCGACCTGCCGCTCATCCTTATGCGCAACGTCAGGGTTCAGGGGGTTACTGTGGGTTCACGTGAGGGGCACGAAGCGATGGTTCGCGCAATCGACACCCATCGCCTGAAGCCCGTTGTGGACCGCGTTTTCGCCTTCGAGGACTTCCCCGCCGCCCTCGACTATCTGGCTTCGGGGAGCCATTTCGGGAAGGTCTGTGTGCGAATCGCCGGAGGCTGAT
>JAPHTL010000338.1 GCA_026193355.1 Rhodospirillales bacterium | reverse complement strand
TTTCTTCGCCAAGGAAGAACTCACGGGTGGTCAGGGCCGTGCGGGTATAGAAACCGGGCTGGTAGAAGACGACCTGTGATCCGGAGAACTCGATCTCGATCGGCACCAGAAGAAGCTTGCTGAGCGCGTTGCAAACGGCCTCGCGCTTGCTGGGTGGCGCAAACATCAGAATAAAACCACCACCGCCCGCGCCAAGCAGTTTCCCCCCAAGGGCCCCCGCCCCCCTTGCCGTTTCGTAGATTTCGTCAATGAAGGACGGCGCAATGGACGGCGCCAGCCCCCGCTTGAGCATCCACGATTCGTGCAACAGGCGGCCGAAGTCGGCGATGTCGGCGTTGGATGTCAGAATGTCCACGCCCTCATCCACCATTTCCCTCATCCGGTGAAGATCGGCCGTCTTGTTGGGTATCGACTTGATCACTTCGCCCGCGATCTGCGACGCCCTGCGCGAAACGCCCGTATAGAAAAGCATCAAGTGGCTTTCCAGGGACTGAAGCCGGTTCTGGGAAAGCGGTACGGGCTTTACGTCAAATCTTCCTCCCGGCGAAAATTCCAGCTTGTTCAACCCGCCATAGGCCGCGGCGATCTGATCCTGGCAGCCGACATTTTCCTTGAGCAAATCCTGTTCGACCCAGATCGCCTGTTTGGCCAGCGTTTCCTTGCTGACGACCTTTTCCTTCAGGGTATGAAGGGAATTCAGGAGTCCGACGGTGAAGCTGGAACTGGAACCAAGGCCGGAACGCGCGGGAAGGTCGCCCGTGTGGTGAATTTCAATGCCTTCCTTGATGTCCATCCATGACAGGACCTTGCCGATGACCGGATGCCTGATTTCCATCGGATCGTTGACGAGTTCGATCTCGCTCCAGACAATCCGGTTCTTGTCCTTGAAGAAAGGGGGAAGGTGGCGGCAGAAGATGTAGCAATAGCGGTTGATCGTCGTGGAAAGGGTTGCCCCGCCATGCTCCTCGACCCACGTGGGATAGTCGGTGCCGCCGCCGAAAAAGGAAATACGGAAAGGGGTTCGTGTGATGATCATGCCCGCGCTTTCTCCCCTTCGTTTTCCGGCGCACTCCCCGGCCCTGTCATCTTATCCGAAAAAAGTATTCGTATGATTAAGGTCGAGCACCTTTTCGACGGCTTCATGGGATAAGGCGCCAAGCGCGGCGACGGCTGCATTTTCATCGACCTCTTCGGGTTTCATCATCCCCGGGATCGTGCTGGCGACGGCTGGCAGGGAAAGGGTGAAGCGCAGCGCCTTTTGCGCGGCCGTTCCTTCGCCGTCATCGTCAGCCGCGCCAAGGACAAGGGTCGCGCCCTGCCGCCAGGCCTGTATCTGGTCCGCCGGCCAGCGGCTCCTGTGGTCTGTCTCGCTGAACCCGGTTTCTTCACCGCAAAAGCCGGAAAGAAAGCCGAATGCGAGGGGCGTTCGCGCAATGATGCTTGCGCCGTTATCCGCGGCAATTTCCAGCAATCCGCAATCGACCGCCCGGATGTCCATCATGTTCAGGTTCGTCTGGATGGCCTCCATCCCGAACCGTTCGATCATGGGAATCCCGTGTTCCGGTACCTTTACGCTCGCGCCGAGGACGCGCACCTTGCCTTCCTGTTTGAGCGTCTGCGCCACCCCGAGCGTTTCGGGGTGCGCCTCAAGGTATTCAGGCGTGACGTCGTGAAATTGAAGGATGTCGATGTAATCGGTCCGCAGCCTGCGCAGGCTTGCCTCAACGGAAGCGCGGATCGACGAAGGCGAGTATTCGGGTGGCGCGTCAAAGCGTGTGTAGCCAACCTTGGTGGCGATGACGACCTTGTCCCGGCAAGATGACAGTGCTTTGCCCAGAAGGGCTTCGCTATGACCCTCGCCGTACAGGGGCGCGGTGTCGAAAAACGTGATGCCTGCTTCAAGGGCCCGCTCGATCGCCTGCCGGGAAACGGCATTATCCGTTTCGCCGTAGGATCGCCCGCCGGGTACGTGACCCCCGATGCCCCAGGCGCCAAATCCGATCACGGAAATGTCGATACCGGTATTGCCCAGTTTCCTGTAGCGCATGGCCTCTCTCAGTAATGTCCGGCGTAGTACTTTTCAAGCGCGACGCTTCCGTAAAGATACGCCCCTTTCTTGTTACCGAACCAGACGACTTCCCTGCACCAGGTTGGCCAATCCGCCCAGCTGTCTTTTGAGCGCTCTATCGTGTAGGCGAACTTGCCATTCTCGACCGGTTCAAGGATTCCCCGAAGCGCCGCCTGATAGACCTCAAGGACATTGTGCGCGGTTTCCACGACGATGTCCTCGTCCTGCCCCGGCAGTTTCATCATTGCCCGGTTCAGGGCGATCGCATCGTGCAAAACGGGGATGCGTTCTCCTGCCATATGGGCTTCCAGAATATTTTCAAGCAGGGTTGCCGCTTCCTTGTAGAAGGCATCCAGCAGCCCTTCGGTTGAAAGCCTGATGAGAATGTATTCGTCATCAGGCCAGTAGATGTTGAGCCATTCCTTCGAATAAAAGTGTTCGTGTCCGCCCTTCTGGACCTCGCCCGCGCGTTCCATGAAGAAATCGCGGATTTCGCCGACGACGGGAAAGTCCTTCCGGTCGACCTCAAGAAAGGCTTCGATAATGTCGCGATACGAAATACCTGTCATCTCGTGGATAAGGATGAAGGGTATCTGAAGCAACTTGTCGAAATGAAGAAGGGCGCACATCCAGCCAAAGGCCCGTGTGCGGCGCCAGTCCTTCGCCGGCATGGAGGCGGTGCCGACGACAAGTTCCTCAATTTCCGCAACCTCCCCGGCGGCCAGCGCCTGCCCATGCATGTTCAGGATTTCCGTTTCAACGGTGACGATGCCGAACTTCTTCCGGTATTCGGGATCGGCCATCTCCGCATTCGGTAGAATCGAGAGGTTGTTGAACTGGATACGGTTGTGCTGCCCACTGTCCATCAGCGCCGCTGCGCCATCGGCGAATGAATCGTAGGTTTCGCCCGGTAAACCCAGAATCAGGTCCGAATAGGTTGCCACACCATCCGCCGTGAATCGCTTTTGCAGGTCGTCATAGATATCGAGGGAGATGTTTTCCCTTTTGATATTGGCCAACGCCTCCTTGTTGATCGACTGCATGGACAGGGTAACCCCCTTGTTCAGCCCGGCGTCCGAAAGGATTTTCTGGGTCAGGTAGGCGCGTTCGCGCGCATTCTTGGTATTCTGCACGGAAAGCGCCCGGGGATAATCGGTTTCCTCCCTGACGGCGGCGGCCATACGGGCGATATCCACATCGCGTTTCAGAATTCCGAAATTCGCATCACAGCAGAAAATGAATTCGATCTTCCTGTCGCTGAACCAGCGCATTTCCCGCTCGAGGCGATCCATCGAGAACTGGAAAATTTTTGTCTGGGTGGCAGACCCCCAGTCGCAAAACGTG
>JAPHTL010000318.1 GCA_026193355.1 Rhodospirillales bacterium | reverse complement strand
GGCCTCCTTGCCGTTCGCGTTGACCTCGACGGCAGAGAGATGGCGTTTGACAGGCTTCTCAGGGAGCTTCTGGGCGAAGAGTTCATGGAAGGCGGGCGGGCGGATTTTCACGCGAACCTGGCCGGAACCGGGCGGACGGTTGCCGAAATAATGGCCACCCTCAACGGTCAATTTCGCACGACCGTCGGTGAGGGGCGTATTCTGAACACATCCATTGACCTTGCCGGTGCGGATCTTTTCGGGGCGCTGATCTCCGGCATCAATCCGTTCTCCAAAAAGGACGATGCATCCGTTCTGGAATGCGCCGCAATTCGATTGAACATCGTTGAAGGAATCGCAACGGCAGACAAGGGAATCGGTTTGCGCACCGAGAAAATGGATGTGCTTGGCGAAGGAACGATCGACCTCGGTGGCGAGGCGCTTGATTTAAGGGTCAGCACGGGCGCCAGGACCGGTATCGGTATCGGTGCAGGCTCCGTCGCCAGCCTTGTCCACTTGCGGGGAACGTTTGCCGAGCCGTCTGTGGCGGTTGATCCCCTGAAGGCGGCGATCAATGTCGGAACAGCGGTGGCGACCGGTGGGCTTTCCTTGCTGGCGGGGGCATTGATCGACAAGATCGCGCCGGGCGAGGACCCCTGCAAGGTAGCGCTGGGCCTCGTTGCGCAAAACAGGAAAACGGGGACGGTTAATCAGCCATCCGATGTGGCCAATGATGGGGAGGCCGTGAAAACGACGCCCGAGGCGACCGATGGCGGCGCTGTGTCGGCGGCGCCGGAATCGACGGAGACTGTCGATAAAAACCCCGAAGAATCGAAACAATCCGGCCCCGTGGAAATTATCGGCGGGATAGGCAAGACTATCGGGGACGGAATAGGGAAACTATTGGGCCGCTGACCATTTCCGGAAAGAACAACAGGCAGGCAACCAACCAGTGAAACGCTTTTACAAGACCGCCGGGGTGGACGGGACGGATGGGGGTTATTCCGTCACGTTGGATGGCAGAAGAATCAAGACGCCGATGGGGCGCTCGCTCATTGTCTCGTCAAGGGATCTGGCGGCGGCGATCGCCGAAGAATGGGACGCCCAACCCGAAGAGATCAGGCCAGAATCCATGCCCTTGATGCGTCTGGCGGCAACCGCAATCGATCGTGTGGCGGACAACCGCGAGGCGGTTATTCGCGATATCGTGCGTTTCGCTGAAACCGAATTGCTTTGCTATTGGTCCGAGCACCCCGAGGATCTCGCCTCGCGCCAACTCGAAAGATGGCAGCCCCTTCTGGATTGGCTGGATGATGTTTTCGGCGCCCGTCTGACGGTGACGCGAGGCATACTCCCCGTACCCCAGCCGCCCGAGGCGATCGAGGCGATTCGCGGATCCATCAAGGAACGGTCCGATGAAGAACTTGTCGTCCTGCACGACATGGCGGGCGCGATGGGTTCCTTGGCGCTTGCCCTCGCGGCAGTATCCGGCCGCCTTGATGCGCAGGACGCCTTCGAGCTTTCACGCCTTGACGAAGCGTTTCAGAATGAACGCTGGGGCGAAGACGACGAGGCGATTTCCCGCAACGAACTGCTGCGGCGGGATGTTTTGGCGGCAGGACGGTTTCTGGCCCTCGCGAGGGAGGCGGCAGTCTAGGGTCAGGACCCTAGGACTGCTTGTCCTCGGCTTCCGATTCGGCGGGCTTTTCCGTATTCATCGTTGTTGGGTTGTCGATCGGTCGTCCGCCCGGCAGGAAACCCGTTTTCTTTTTGAAGTAATAGAACCATGCGATGGTCAGTGTGACCCCGATGATCCATTGCGGGGCTGGCGTAAACGGCGGAGTCCCACCGCCCGAAGCGATCCCGTAGATCAGGGCGACTGTCAGTGTAATAACGCCGGAGATCGCCACGAACATGATCACGGTCAACATTCAACATCCATCCTTCATTGTCTTTGTCATTCCCAAAACGCATCCGGGGCGAGACTGCCGAGAGTAGTTTTGAAGGGATTGTGGCTGAAACCAAATGTTAATCAAGCAATAGGCAAACTGTGGGGTGATTTGAAGCGCGATATATTGTGGTTGGCGACCATGGCCGCTGATTGCGAAATGGCAAATTGCAGTAAACATAGTAACATGCAGGC
>JAPHTL010000297.1 GCA_026193355.1 Rhodospirillales bacterium | reverse complement strand
TTTTCCCCGGCGTTGGTGAAAAGGTCTCCGAGGCGGATGACCGGCCCTTCGACCACGATGGCGGTTCGCAGGACGCTCTGCTCGACTCCGGCCGCCACCGCAGCCGGGGCGGCGAAGGCGAGAATCGAGAGCGTCAAAAGAAGGATTCTGGTCATTGTCCTGTTCCTACCTCAGCCTTGTCAGTGTGCTCATCATCTCGTCGGAGGTGGTGATCACCTTGGAATTCATTTCGTAGGCGCGTTGCGCCGAGATCAGGTTCGAAATTTCCGAGACAGGGTTGACGTTCGAGGTTTCGAGGAAACCCTGCATGATGCCGCCATATCCCACCGTGGCGGGCGCCGCGGTTGTGACCTGGCCAGATGCGGGCGTTTCCCTGAAATAGTTGCTTCCCATCGCTTCAAGGCCGGCTGCGTTGGGGAAGCGCGCCAGTTGAAGTTGTCCGACGTTCACCAGTGCGAGCTGACCTTCGATCTTGGCCAGAACCTCGCCGCTGTTGTTGATGGTGACGTCAACGGCATTGGCCGGGACGGTCAGGCCGGGTTGCACCGGAAATCCGTCGTGGGTGACGATTTCCCCATCGGGGCTCAGCTGGAAGCTGCCGTCACGCGTGTATCCGGTATCGCCGTTGGGCAGGGTGATCTGGAAATAGCCTTCGCCCTGAATGGACAGGTCGAAGGTATTGTCCGTAGCCATCATGTTGCCCTGTTCGTGAATGCGGTAGACGGCCGCGAGCTTTACACCGAGTCCAAGCTGCACACCGGTCGGAACAACGTTTCCGGTGTCGCCCGAGGTAGAGCCGCCGCGCCGCAGGTTCTGATACAGAAGATCGTGGAATTCCGTCCGACGACGCTGGAACGCCGTCGTATTCATGTTGGCGATGTTGTTGGAGATGACCTCGACGTTCTGCTGCTGCGCCATCATGCCTGTGGCTGCGATGCTGAGCGATCTCATGGTCCTGTTCCTTTCCGTCCTGCGTGTTTCTGTGTTTTGCGTTTGAGCCGGGCTTACGCCTGTTGCAGGCTCATCAATGAGAGCATTTTCTTCATGCGCTCATCCTCTTTGTCGATAAATCCCTGAACGCTTTGATAGGCGCGGCTGATTTCAATCATTCGCGACATCTCGACCACGCCCTGAATGTTGGATTTCTCAAGGTATCCCTGGGCGATGTTGCGTTCGGCGGCCGGTGTGGGTTGCGCGCCCTCCACCGGCATGTACAAGCCGTTCGCTACGTTCATGAGCTGTTGCTCGTTCTCGAAAGTGACGAGCCCAAGCCGCCCGATATCGCCATTGACCGTTGAGACCATGCCGTCCCGACTGATGCTGATGCCGGTGTCATCGGTGGTGAAAAAGAAGGGCTGCCCGTCTTCGGAAAGAACAGGGTCGTTGTTCTGGGTCACAAGCTGGCCCTGATCGTTCAGGGTGAACTGGCCGCTGCGGGTGTAGCGTTCACCTTCTGCAGTATCAATGGCGAAGAAGCCTTCACCATTGATGCCAACATCAAGGGGGTTGTCTGTGCGCTCCAGGCCGCCGTCGGTGGTGTCCCGGTACTGCGAGACATCACGAACAAAGGCGATCTTGCTGCCCAGCTGGCGTTCATCGCCACGACTGCGAACAAGATAATCGGTGAACATCATGCGCTCGGCCTTGTAGGCCGTCGTGTTCATGTTGGCGATGTTGTTGGCGACAACGTCCAACTCTCGCCGGAGTGTGTCCTGCCGTGACAGGGCGATATAAAGTGTATTTTCCATTCCCGTTCGCGTCCTTCTGGTTTCGGATCGAAAGCGCGGTTTCCAGATCAAAATGCACGTCCTGTGCCAACCGGGAAAACCCTATAAAAACAACGGATTGATTTTTTGTCAGACAATCAACCGACATCCTTTGCCGGGCTGTTTCTTTCCCGTTCCCGGCAGGAATTGCCGGTATGCGCCCTTTGCTTCCGGCCGCGCATTCGCCTATATTCGCGCGGTCGATTCCCGCTTGCCGGAACGTCGCTGAAATGGGCGGCGTATATCGGCTGTATCGGGCGTGATGGGCTGGTTTTTCAACGAGTTGTTAACCAAACGTCCCTATGCTGCCTTGATGGCGGTTTGTGACCGCCGCAAACGATTCAGTGTCCGGGGTTGGTATGGCTGACGACGATCTCGATGATGACCTTGACGATGTCGATGGCGAGCTAGGCGACGATCTCGAGGAAGGTGGCGGCGGGGAGAAAGGCAGCAAAAAGCGCCTTATACTTTTTGTCGGTCTTCCCCTCTTGCTGGTTATTGGTGGCCTTGCTGGCGCCTACTTCACTGGGCTTCTGAACCCGTTGATCGCCATGATCACGGGAAGCAGCCCTGCTGTTGAAGGTGAGGCGGATGGCGGTGCGAAGGCGCCCGGTGTCGCTGTCTTCTACGACCTGCCTGAAATTCTGGTCAACTTGTCGACGGGAGGGCGGAAGACGAGCTTTCTGAAAATCAAGGTCAGCCTTGAGGTGGCGTCGCAGGGAGACATCGTCCGTGTCGAAGAAGTCCTGCCGCGGATCGTCGACAATTTCCAGGTCTACCTGCGCGAACTCAGGGTGGAAGACCTTAAGGGTTCGGCTGGCATGTACCGTCTGCGCGAGGAATTGCTGACCAGGGTCAACGTCGCCGTTGCCCCGGCCAAGGTTAACGATGTTCTGTTCAAGGAAATGCTTGTCCAGTGATGCGGTGTAGGAGTGAGGAACAGGTGTTATGACCGTTCCCGGTGATGACGAAGAAATTGACGACGACGCCCTCGCCGCAGAGTGGGAAGCATCGCTTATGGCCGAGTCCGGCGGCGGCGGCGGCGGTGGGGATGGCGACGACCAGGACGAGCTCGCTGCAGAATGGGAAGCCATGGTTGGCGGCGGCGGTGACGACGACGGCGGCTCCATGGGCGGCGATATCGTCAGCAGCAGCAGCGGTCGTGAATCCACGCGCGTTCTGAATCAGGACGAAATCGACAGTCTTCTCGGCTTTGATGACGAACACGAAGATCAGGTCGAGCGCGCCGGCATACAGGCGATCCTCAATTCTGCGCTGGTTTCCTACGAACGCCTTCCCATGCTGGAAGTCGTCTTCGACCGTCTCGTGCGCATGATGTCGACTTCGTTGCGTAATTTCACGTCGGACAACGTCGAGGTTTCCCTGGACAACATCGTCAGCATCCGCTTCGGCGATTACCTGAACTCCATCCCTTTGCCTGCGATGCTTGGCGTTTTCAAGGCGGAAGAATGGGATAACTACGGGCTTCTGACTGTTGATTCGGCCCTGATCTATTCGATCGTCGACGTTCTTCTTGGCGGTCGTCGCGGCACGGCGGCCATGCGTATCGAAGGGCGGCCCTATACGACGATCGAACGCAATCTGGTCGAAGGGATGGTGCACGTTGTCCTGGCGGATCTGAGCGCCGCTTTCGATCCGTTGAGCCCTGTGACATTCCGTTTTGACCGGTTGGAAACAAACCCGCGTTTCGCAACCATTTCCAGGCCGTCCAATGCGGCCATCGTCGCCAAGCTGCGCATTGACATGGAAGATCGTGGCGGCAGACTGGAACTGCTGATCCCCTATGCGACGCTTGAACCGGTTCGTGAGCTTCTGTTGCAGATGTTCATGGGTGAAAAGTTCGGTCGGGATTCCATCTGGGAAACCCATCTCGCCGAAGAGTTGTGGATGACAAATATTGACATTGAAGCGGTTCTTGACCAGTTCGTAATGGACCTTCGTGATATCATTAACCTCAAGGTCGGTTCGAAGGTGATGCTTAACGCCACCCCCGAATCGAAGGTGAAGCTTCGTTGCGGTGAGGTGCCCTTGTTCTCCGGCGCCATGGGGCGTCTGGGGGATCACATCGCAGTGCGCGTTGAAGGCAAGATCAAGCGTGAGAAGGAATAGGCTATGGGACTTTCATTAGCCCTGGATGTTCTGATCGCCCTGCTGCTGGCGGCGACCATCTGGTACGCGGTTGTTCTTAACCGCCGCCTTCGGGAATTCCGTGAGGATCGTGAGAAGCTGGAGGCGCTTGCCGGATCGTTCAACGATGCAACGACCAAGGCGGAGGCGAGCATCAAGAAGCTTAAGGGTTCGACCGATATTGTTGGCGCGACCCTTGGCGCCGAGCTGGAGAAAGCGGAATCGCTGCGCGATGACCTCGCCTATCTGGTGGATCGGGGGGCATCCATCGCCGATCGCCTGGAGGGCGGGATTCGCGCATCGCGTGACAAGCCCGAAACAGGCCCCAAAACGACATCCAAGACGGGATCCAGGACGGATATGGAAATCGGCGAGGATGGCGTTGATACACGACGCAGCAGAGGGGGGAGGACGGATGAAGACGCCAAGTCCGAAGCTGAGCGCGAGCTTCTCAAAGCCCTTCAGTCGGTCCGATAATGAACAGGGGCCAATAAAAGATGCCAAACCTGCTTCTTAAGATTCGCATCCTGCCGATGGTCATCTTCGTGGCGACAATGCTGTTGACCGTGAAGGTTTATGATATCTGGGGCGGAGTGTCGGGATTGAACGCGGATGTCGGTATTGCGCGCGCGGAAGCGCAGCAGAAGCCGCCGGCGCCCGCTGCGGACAGCGCTGCGGAACCGCCCAAGGCAGCACCGACGGAGGAAAAGGCTGTGGATGCGGCCAAGGCGGAATCGCGCGTCGCCATGCCGACGGATGACCCGACGTTGTTCACCCAGTCCGAGATCGACCTTTTGCAGCAGCTTGCGGTTCGCCGTGAGGAAATTGACAAGCGATCGTCGGAAATCAACATGCGCGAGGGCCTGCTGCAGGCGGCCGAGTCGCGCATCAACAAGAAGCTGGACGAGCTCAAGAAACTGCAGGCGACGATTGAGGGTTTGATAAAAACCCATGATCAGCAGCAGGAAGTCAAAATGGCCAGTCTCGTCAAGATCTATGAGAACATGAAGCCTCAGGATGCGGCGAGAATCTTCGAGGAACTGGACATGGAAACGCTTCTGATGGTTGCCGAAAGGATGAAAGAACGGAAGCTTGCGCCTGTCATGGCCAAGATGAATCCGGGAAAAGCCAAGGAAATGACGGTTGAGTTGGCGCGCATGCGCGACCTGCCTGTTCCTGGTGCTGCGAGGGGTGGTTGAGGCAAAAAGGGTTGCTTGTCTCAGTGCCTTGATTTAACAACTAAAGTACATTGTTCCGTAAGCACGGCCAGATGACCGTACGGAACATCGAAGAAGCTTCGGACGAAAAGATGGAGAGCTAGATGGCTGTCGATAAGAACATGAAAGTCCTCATTGTTGATGACTACAAAACAATGCTGCGTATCCTTCGCAACCTGTTGCGGCAACTGGGATTCAACAATGTCGAGGAAGCTTCCGACGGCGCCCAGGCGCTTCAGCAGATTGGACAGCATAAATTCGGTCTGATCGTATCCGACTGGAATATGGAGCCGATGACCGGCATCCAGCTTCTGCGCGAAGTAAGGGGAAATGCAGAAACGAAGCATATCCCCTTCATCATGGTCACTGCGGAAAGCAAGTCGGAAAACGTCATCGCCGCCAAGGAGGCAGGCGTTTCGAACTACATCGTCAAGCCTTTCAATGCGGAAACGCTGAAGGCGAAAATGGTGAGTGTTCTGGGCGAATTTTAAGGGAGAACAGCATGGCGGGTGGCAAAGGATCGTCCGACCTGAGCCAACGCCTTGCCGCGTTCAAGGACAAGCACGGCGATACCGTAAGGGTCGACGAGCTTGGGGAATTCGTCGGATCACTGGTCGACGCGGCCACGGATGACCTTCTGGCGGCGGACAGGAAGCTTTTCGAAGAAGTTGAAGCGCTGGCTCTCTTCATCCAGTCTGCGAAAAAGGAAATCGCGGCGCTCCGCCCCGACGATGTCAAAGACAAATTCATCCCATCGGCAACCGATGAGCTTGACGCCATAATCGAGGCGACAGCGAATGCCACGAACGAGATCATGGATGCCGTCGAGATTGTCGAAGGCGTGATGGACGCGGTTGAAGGGACTTCCGCGGACATGCTTGGCGACGCGACGACAAAGATCTATGAGGCCTGTACGTTCCAGGATATCACCGGCCAGCGAATCACCAAGGTGGTGAAGGCCCTGAAAGATATAGAAGCCAGGGTTGATGGCCTTCTCGGCGCGTTCGGGGACGAAATCGAGAAGCACGCTTCCGTTGCTCCAAAACCAGGAAAGAAAAAGAAAAAGGGCGAAATCACGGATGAGGACCTGCTTGAAGGTCCACAGCTTCCGTCCTCAGCAAAAAATCAGGCCGAAATAGACGCTCTTCTCGCCAGTTTTGAGTAGTCCGCCATGGACGATTACGATATCAGGCTCCAGACTTCCAAAGCCGAGGGCGGCGCGGACAATATCACCCTGTTTCTTGGGCTGTATCTTCTTATCCTCGCCTTTTTCATCCTGCTGGTCAGCATTTCCACGGTCGAGGAAATCAAGACCAAGGCCGTTATGGACAGCCTGACGTCGACATTTTCGTCGATCCTGCCGCCGAGCGCCGAGCAGAGCGCCTTTACGGGCCGTACGGGCGAGGTTGTCGCCGGGCAGCAGTTTCAGGAACAGATCGCAGGGGTTTTCGCCTCGGCTGTTCAGGTCGCACGTGTAACGGTGGTTCAACCCGGTCGACAGATGCGTGTCGTCCTGCCGACTCAGGCCCTGTTTGTCGATGAAGATACGAAAATTCGTGAGGCCCAATATCAGTTGCTTGATCGATTGGTCGCCGCGCTGAGCCAGCGTCCGCCGGGGCTTTACTTCGAGATGGAATTCATTATCGGCAGCGCATATGCCGCCGGAAAGGGGCTGCCCATTGCGCAAACACTGGAAACGGCGCGGGCAGGGGCCTTTGCGCGGGAAATGCGGGGGCGTGGTGCGCCGCCCGAGAGTGTGGTTCTTGGCCTGAAGGCAGGCGATCCACAGGAAATAACGATGTTCTTCAACGTTCGCAGCACGGATGAAGAACCCTTGCGCTTTGATTCTGCTGTGGCTCGTTGACGTCAGGACGCCGCCATGCATGGGAAAAACGAATTC
The DNA here is from genome assembly GCA_026193355.1 of Rhodospirillales bacterium. Classification (GTDB taxonomy): domain Bacteria; phylum Pseudomonadota; class Alphaproteobacteria; order Rhodospirillales; family JAPHTL01; genus JAPHTL01. The sequence goes on along the minus strand of JAPHTL010000297.1, from coordinate 279 downwards.
CAATACGGCATAGATGAAGGCGCCCAAAAGCCGTCCAAGGCATGGATGGTGACCTTTACTGATCTTGTCTCCCTCATGCTCACCTTCTTCGTTCTGCTTTTTTCCATGTCCACCGTAAAGGTGGATCAGTGGCAGAAGATGATGGATGCGTTGTCCCAGAGCCTCAACCCGACACAAGAGACCAGGGTGGCTGCGCCAAAGGCGCAGTACAACATTTCAACGGTTTTTCGCCGTAGGGCGATCAATCTTGAATATCTTGAGGCGGTCCTTGAAGAGAAG
>JAPHTL010000071.1 GCA_026193355.1 Rhodospirillales bacterium | reverse complement strand
GGGCTGGCCCATCCCGCGGTCAGGGTATAGGGCTCCTCAGGGCGAAAATTGACGGCCTTGATTTCCAGCAGGATCTTCGCTGTGGTCAACCCGGCCTGTTTTTGTTCCGGCGTGCGGTGCACGGTGTTCATGGTAATTGCAGCCCCTCGTCTGGATGGCGGTTCCTTCGCGCCTTTTTAGCAAACCGCGAACTTCCTGTCACACAGCTTGGAGGGTCTAGTTGCCTTTTGTGCGCGGCGCGTAGCTGTCGCCGGAAAAATGGCCAAGAAGAAACGGAACATCGGGGTGCCGGACGGGGGTTCCCGTTTCATCGGGTTCCAGATTTCTTTCCGCCACATAGGTCCGGTAATCGGCCTCGTCGACCAGAACATGGTACCAGGGGCGTTCTTTTGACGGGCGGCTTTTGGCGTGGTCCTTGTACCATTCCTCGCTGCCGTTGAAGTAGGGGTCCACGTCAACGATGACGCCCCGGTATCCGAAAAGCGTGTGATGCACCAGTTGGCCGACGTGAAACGCGGCATCCCCGGAGGCTATCGGGGTGCGGACGTCAGGTCGTTTCGGTCTTTCGCCATGCAACACGGTCGATCTCCAGGATCGTTATCAGGTTTTGACGTGCAATCTACCCTGTCAGTATGATCCGACGCCGTCAGGAGTCCAGCGATTCCCTGAAGGCTATGGTGCGGCGCAATGCGAATGGGGGAAAAGCAATGGCCGAAAAGACAAGGACGGAAGACACCATCGAGGAAAACGATGCGCCGGTCCTGATCTCCGTCGACGGCGCGATCGCCACCGTCACACTGAACAACCCGCGAAAGCGGAACGCGCTTTCTCTGCCGATGTGGGAGGCCCTTCGCGATTCGATGCTGGCCCTGTCGCGCACCGATGGTTTGCGCTGCGTGGTTCTGCGCGGGGCGGGCGATGAAGCCTTCGCCGCAGGGGCCGATATCACGGAATTCGAAAGCGTCCGTTCAGACCCGAAACAGGCCCGTGCTTACGATGCCGTCCTGCGGGAGGCTCTGGCCGCAATCTACGACTGCGTCCATCCAACCGTCGCCATGATCAAGGGTGCTTGCGTCGGCGGCGGGCTGGAGGTCGCCGTGCAGTGCGACCTGCGTATTTCGGGGCGCTCGGGCAAGTTTGGCGCGCCGATCAAGGCGCTCGGTCTTGCCATGACCAGCCCGGAAATCGAGGGTATCCGCCGCCTTGTCGGTTCGGCGGTGACGCTGGAAATTCTGCTTGAAGGGCGGATCATGGGCGCTGAAGAAGCCTGTGCAAAGGGGTTGGTGACGCGCGTCGTGGATGACGTCCAGGTGGAAGAGGAAGCCTACGCCACGGCGCGGCGGATCGCCGAGGGCGCGCCGCTGACGGCGCGGTGGCACAAGCAGTTTGTTCATCGTCTTGATGGCGGCAGCGTATTGAAGCCGGGTGAAATCGAGGAAGGCTACTTCTATTTCGACACGGCGGACTTCAAGGAGGGGGTCAGCGCATTCCTTTCCAAGAGAAAGCCGGTTTTCAGGGGCAAGTGAGGACAGGAGCGCAAATGGCATGAGCATCAATATCGGCAGCCTTTTGCCCCGCCACGCCCGGTATCGCCCCCGCCACACCTGCATCGTGTTCGGCGGCCGGCGTCTCGACTACGCCGCCTACAACGCGCGGGTCAACCGGCTCGCCAATGCCCTCCTCAGTGAAGGCGTCGTCAAGGGCGACAAGGTGGCGACTATCCTGCCCAACTGCCTGGAGTTGATGGACCTGTACTGGGCTGCGGCGAAGACCGGGGCCGTGGTGGTGCCGATGAGCCCCCTGTTGCAGGGGACGGGGTTGCGGACCCTGCTCAATGATTCTGATGCTTCGATGGTTTTCGCCCATGCCGATTTCACCGGGGTTCTCGATGCCGTGCGGGACGAGGTGCCTGGCGTGACGCACGAGCGATGGATTCTCGTGGGTGGTGAGGCCGCGGCGCCGCGCGGTTATCGAAGTTTCGCTGAAATGACAGGCCCCCATGCCGAAGCCGAACCACCCGATGCGGAACTGGAGGATTCGGATATCTACAACATCGTCTATTCGAGCGGCACGACGGGGCAGCCCAAGGGTATCGTCCATACCCATTACGTTCGTTCCATGTATTGCACCCTGTTCGCCAATGCCTGGCGAATGACCCCGGAAAGTGTCGTGCTGCACGCCGGGGCGATCATCTTCAACGGCGCCTTCCTCGACCTCATGCCGTGGATGTACCTGGGCGCCACTTACGTCCTGCTCCCCGCCTTTGATGCCGGCAGGGTGATCGAGACGATCGCGCGCGAAAAGGTCACCCACATCATCATGGTGCCCGCACAGATCATTCAGCTTCTCGATCATCCGGATTTCGATCCGGCGAAGCTGGGCAGCCTGGAGATGATCCAGAACCTCGGCGCTCCCCTGCTGCTGGAGCATAAGAAACGCCTGATGGAGGCTCTGCCGGGGCGCTTCTACGAACTATATGGCCTGACCGAGGGGTTCATGACCGTGCTGGACCGTGAGGACGCCCCGCGGAAGTTGGCCTCGGTCGGCGTCCCGATGCCGTTTCAGGAAATGCGGATCGTGGGCGAGGATGGAAAGGACCTGCCGACGGGGGCGGTGGGTGAAATCGTCGGCCGCGGGCCGATGATGATGCCCGGGTATTACAAACGTTCCGATCTTACCGATCAAGCCATCCGCGGCGGCTGGCTGTTCAGCGGTGATCTGGGTTATGTGGACGAGGACGGATTCCTTTATCTCGTCGACCGCAAGAAAGACATGATCATTTCGGGGGGGGTCAACGTCTATCCCCGGGATATCGAGGAAGTCGCCATTGCCCATCCCGCAGTGCGGGAGGTTGCGGTTTTCGGGGCTCCCAGCGACAAGTGGGGGGAAACCCCTGTCGCCGCAGTGGTGCTGTGCGAGGGGGCCGGCGATCCGCCGGAAGCGATCAAGGCCTGGATCAACGAAAAGGTCGGGGCGAAGTTCCAGCGCGTCAACGATGTTTACGTCGTGGCCGAGTTCCCCCGCAATGCGGCCGGCAAGACGCTGAAGCGCGAAATCGCGCAGGATTACGCCGAATGGAAGGGAAAAGGCTAGCCGGGAGGGTTACAGCTCGCGGATGCCGCCGAAGACCCACAGCAGGACAATGGCGGCGATGGCCGCTACTTCGAACAGGGTGACCATCCACAGCATGTAGGCGATCCGCCGCGCTGACGGCTTCATCGGCTGCCAGACGCGCCGCATATACCAGCGCCAGGGCGACAACCACCCCCAACGGGCCCAGGCCCTGAAATACCGGTGCAAATCGCGACCCCACGGCAACAGGCTTTTATCCACCTCGTCGACGCGCGTGGCCCGTTCATCCGTCGGTGTTCCTGCGTAGTCATCGGTGATCCGCAGGCTGGCGCCTTTTTCGCCATCCTCGATGCGGAACAGGGTGCGCGTCTTGAGCGTTCCGTCATAGGCGATGTCGAGTCCGTCATCCCTTTGCGTCACCGTCAGGAGGGATTCCTCATTTCGTCCGTTGCTCAGGTTTTTCACTGCCATGCGGAAGCTGCTTCCGCCCTGCGGTTCCCATGCAAGGAATTCAAGCATCGGGTTGATGCGGAACAGGCGCTCAACATCGTCGCAGAATGCGCGCAGGGATTCGGTCGAGAACGGTGTTTCGACGACCACCCAGGCGGCGTCTTCGGCTGTTGAATCCGGGGCCACGGCGGAATCAGTCGGGGCTTCGGTCATTGGCCGGGATGGGGAATGATGAGAACGGGGCTGTCGATGCCGCGCGTCAGGGTGTCGAGGTCCATGCGGGAGCGATATCCCTCCATCCCCTTGGGACGGGGGGATCCGATGACGATGAGGTCGCAGTCAACTTCGTCGGCCGCTTCCAGAAGGCAGGCGGCGGGCTTCCCCTGTTTGGCGACGGCCCTGTAATCGATCTCGCGCCTTGCGGCCTCTTCGGACACGCGGCCGACGTGTTCGACCATTTCGCGCTCCAGCTGATCCTCGACATACTTGCCAAAGCGGTCCTGGGTAACGGCGTTGTTGAGCCAGTCGTCGCCACGCATCCCCTTCCAGAAATCGGGAACGACGATCAGGTGGACGATGTGGCCGCCTTTGACGCAAAGATCGAAGGCGGCGGCCTCCGCCGCCCGCGCCCCGGCGGTGTCGTGGCTGGCCAGAAGAATGCGTTTGACGTTCAAGATGGGCCTCGCGCTCATGTTGGGGAAAGAAGGACCCCCGGCGCAAAGCGGCGCCGGGGGTCCGGACTTGGTTCGTGGGCCGTTCAGCCGACGAATACGTAGACGCCGAGTGCGATCAGCAACGAACACACCAGGGCGATGAAGTCCTCGCGGCGGTCGCTGGCGAAGATCGACAGGGCCGAACCACGATGGAACTTGAGCTTGCCTTCCTTCTGAAGGTCGATGTCCTGACTGTCTTTGAGGGTCATTTCATGTCCTCCCCT
>JAPHTL010000253.1 GCA_026193355.1 Rhodospirillales bacterium | reverse complement strand
TGATCGAAGCCATGGGCGGCGCCATCGGGCTGCAAAGCACGGAAGGGGCGGGATCGCGCTTCTGGATTGATGTCCCCGTTTCTACGAATCATGCTGGTTTTGCGATCGAGGATACGTCCGCCCCGGAGGGCGCCGAGTATTCTGCCGACCCTGACGCAAACCTTTCCGGACGCATCCTTTACATTGAAGACAACCCGGCGAACCTCCAGGTCGTGGAAGGGCTGGTCGACCGTATCCCCGGCCTGACAATGACATCGGCCGCAAACGGTGAGGATGGTCTCCTGGCCGCAAGGGAATTTCAGCCCGATGTCATTCTGCTGGATATCAATCTGCCGGGGATGGACGGCTATGCGGTTCTTCGCGCCTTGAAGGAAAACCCGCAGACAGCCGCAACGCCGGTCATCGCCATGACAGCGGCGGCAACGAAGGATGACCTTAAAAGGGCTGAAAAGGGAGACTTCTTCGCCTATATAACAAAGCCCATACAGTTGACCGAAGTCCTCGCAACGATCGAAAAGGCCATTAGAGAGGCATGAGGAAGGAACAATGAACAGCGCATTGGCGAACGACCCCCTCGACGCCGCCATTCTGGTGGTTGATGACAACCCTACGAACGTCGCGCTTCTGGAAATGATCCTGCGGCAGAAAGGGTATCGGAACATCAAGTGCACGACCGACCCCAGGCAGGTGAAAGGCTTGCAGGATGAGACCGGTTTCGATCTTATCCTTCTGGATATCCGTATGCCGCACCTTGACGGGTTTCAGGTGATGGAATTGCTGTCGGAGGGCATCAAGGAAGACTACCTTCCGGTCTTGATCCTGACCGCCCAGACAGATCAGGAAACGCGCCTGAAGGCGCTTCAGCTGGGCGCCAAGGATTTTGTCACAAAACCTTTTGATCAGAGCGAGGTTCTCAACCGTATCGCCAACATGCTGGAGGTGCGCCTGCTTTACAACGATCGCCGCCGACAGAATGCCATCCTTGAGGAAAAGGTCCGGGAACGCACGCAGGAGCTGGAGGAAACCCGGCTGGAGATCATCCGTCGCCTGGGCCGGGCCGGTGAATTTCGCGACAACGAAACAGGCATGCATGTCATTCGCATGAGCAAATTCTGCCAGCAACTGGCGATGGCGGCGGGTTATGGGGAAGATTTTGGGCGCGCCGTTCTTATCGCCAGCCCGATGCACGATGTCGGCAAGATCGGCATTCCCGACGCCATTCTGTTGAAACCCGGCAAGCTGGATAATGACGAATGGGAGATCATGAAGACCCACGCCACCATTGGCGCAGAGATCCTTTCCGATCATCCCTCGGAACTCATGCAGATGGCCCAGCGGATCGCCCTGACCCACCACGAAAAATGGGACGGCTCTGGCTATCCAAACGGCCTGAAGGGGGAAGACATCCCGGTTGAGGGGCGCATTGCGGCGCTGGCGGACGTCTTCGACGCGCTGACGTCCGAACGTCCTTACAAAAAGGCGTGGTTGGTCGAAGATGCGGTGACGCTCATCAGCGATCAGGCGGGAAAGCACTTCGACCCCGCCCTTTCCGAAGCCTTCCTGCGGATTATTCCCGAGATCGTGGAAATCAAGGAAGCCTACGCCGACGAAGAGGAGTGATCGTACCGAACGACGTAACGATCAGGATGCGGCCCTCTTTTTCTCGCTTTCGCGAAGAACGTTGGCGCAGGCCTGACCGAACGTGGTCAGGGGAACCGTTGTCTTGTCGCCGGAACGCTCCAGCAACTGGACTGAGCGGTTATAAATATCCATCGACAGGATGTGGAGATCGAGTGAAACGCCCTTCGGCAAACGGGACATCACACGCATCACCGTCTTGAGCATCTGCTCGATATTCGTGCGCAGGATGAAATCGGATTTCTGTTTGGTCCCCGACACCAGATGCGCAAGAATCCGCGCAACGGCCAGAACCATGCCCTTGCTCCAGCACGTTTCGCGGGCCTGCCCCCCATATGTCATCAGGAGCTCCATGTCCTCGAGGCTCATCTCCTTGGTGATGGCCTCAAGTTCGTTCTCCCCCTTGCTCTGGACGATCGCGTTGTAGATTTTGACGATCAATCCATGCAGAACGAACCCCTTGCACCGTGTCCCCTTGGGACAGAGCAGACAGTTTTTCATCCCGGCATTCCTTTATCGGACGCCCCCCTGTGCGCCCTTGAAGTCGATGCGGGAATTTACCAGCCGCGTCAGAAGCGGGCAAGCGCCTAGCCGCGGCCAGCCTTAGCATGGATTTTTTCAAGGCACGACAGATCGACGTGGGCGCATCCCCCGGCGTCTCCGGCGATGAGTTCGAACGGCCGGTCTGGCTCGCCCAGGTCGCTGAGAACCGCCAGTGCGCCGGGGTATTCGTTGTCCCGCGTGTAGGCGCTGACCGTCACCAGCGTGGGGATGCCCGCCGCCGTCGCCGAGCGAAGACCGACAACGGAATCCTCGATCGCCAGACATTCCTGTGGCGGCAGGCCCAGTTGCGACAAGGCGTACAGGTAAAGATCGGGCGCCGGCTTCTTGGCGGTGACGTCCTCGCCCGTCGCCAGCGCATTGAACCAGTCCATGACATCCGCGCCCAGGGCTGGAATGAGCAGCGCCTCGACATTACCATTGCTTGTCGTCGTCGAGATAGCGAGCTTGATACCCGGCGCATCCTTCGCCTCATGCAGCAGACGGGCGATCCCCGGCCGCAGGGGGACCCTGCCTTCACTCATCATCGTCTGGTATAGCGCGGTCTTCTCCTCATGCAGCGCCTTGATCATTCCATCGATGTCCGGCCTGTCGAGCACCCCCGGATGGGTCGTCTGCAGGTAATGACGCATGCGCTCCTTCCCGCCGGTGACCTTCAGAAGTTCGCCATAGAGTTCGCGGCTCCAGCTCCATTCGAAGCCATGCCGCGCGAACGTTTCGTTGAAGGCTGAGCGATGGACCTCCTCGGTTTCGGCCAGGGTTCCATCGACATCGAAGATAATGGCGGAAAAGGGCATAGGGTGGCCTTTCATCGTCTGCTGCCCGCCCTGTTCACTGGAGGGCCAGTCAAGTTTCGCGCGAACGCCGTGCGTTGACGATGATACCGAAGCGCCCGGATCCGGCGCAAAAAAAATGGCAGGCCGAGGGGAGCGGCCTGCCGAAAACACGGGATTGTGACCTCAGGACACGGAACCCGCCGGCCCGAAGGCGAAGAAAAGGTAGGTCGCGATTCCGGCGGCAACCATGATGCCGACGGTCCACAAAAGATCATGCGCCGTCTCGCCTTGCCACCACTGACTAGGCCTATCGACTACCTGGGGCATGGAACTCTCCCTTGTTTGCGTTGAACTATCCCTCGCAGAAAGCGCCGCCTGTGGCTCCACACGCATGCGTTAGGGATGACGCTGCTATTCTCGTTCCTCCACATTGATTGTTAAATTGAAATTAATTCATCTCTTATATTGATATATACGATTGAACATCCATTCAGGCATTCCCCGTACGAGGCATTGCGGAAAACACCACAGTCACTATCTTATGCCAACCTGACATTCACTTTCCGGACTCCAAGATGAAAACACGTCTGACCGCCATCGCCCTGTTCTTGCTCGCCGGCCTTTTGTCATTCGCGCCCGTTGCGAATGCCGAAGGCTATCCACAAGGAATGACCGTAAAGGATCTGGCCGTCGGCGACGGGCCGGTGGCCGAACCGGGCATGAAGGTCACTGTC
>JAPHTL010000070.1 GCA_026193355.1 Rhodospirillales bacterium | reverse complement strand
GTCGGCGACACATCGGGCGTCAGCAACGCCGATATCCTGCGCGCCATCGAAGCCCTGCGCAGAGACCTTCATAGCCATCAAGCCCATTCCGAAGACACGCCGAAGGAAGAAAAAGCGTCCGCATCGCCGGAAGACGCAAAAGGGGCGGAAGACGCCAAACTGCTGCGCAACGAGCTTTACGCCCTTTCGCGTTCGATCCAGGAGACCAAGGCGGAAATCGTCGCCCTGCGCCCCGCGCAGGAGGGCGAAGACCGCCTTGCGGGGATGACCGATGAACTGGACGCCGTTGTCATGGCGACCGAAGCGGCCACGGAAACCATTCTCGATTCCACCGAAAAGATAGACCAACTGGCCCAAAGCATCCGACTCGCCGCCGCCGACGAGCAAGAGCAGCACATGGCCGACGAGATCATGGAAACCGCCATCAAGGTTTTCGAGGCCTGTAACTTCCAGGACCTCACCGGTCAGCGGATCACAAAGGTTGTGAACACGCTGCGGTTTATCGAAGAACGCATTGATGCGATGATCGAGATCTGGGGTTCCGAAGCCTTTGCCGATGTCGATGCCTCGGTGAAGGACAAGAAAGAGGGCGACGCGGCCCTTTTGCAAGGTCCCCAGTTGGAAGGCGAAGGCGTTTCGCAGAACGACATCGACAAGCTTTTCGGCTGATTTTCCGTTCCGCCTGCTTGTCTGGCGCCTATTCAGACGGCGAAAAAACCTTTTTAAGCCACTTCATGACGCCCGTATCTTCCGGCGTTGTAGTCGGCTGGGCAGCGGGTGATTGTCGGGCCGTCCCTCCTGAATTTCCTGTTCCTTCCGGTTTCCCGAGATAGCTGCGGATCAGGGCGATCGCCTCGGGAGAATCCCATTCGGCCGGGCCTTTCAGGCGACCCACTTCATTACCCAGACGATCGATAATAATCGTCGTCGGCAAGCCATCGACCCCCGCTTCACGGGTAAGTTTCCGACCCTTGTCGACCATGATGGCGAGATTCTTGATTTCCCGCGTTTCGTAAAAGCCCCGGACCACGCTTGCACCGCCCCGATCCAGCGACAGGGCGATGACTTCCACCCCTTCTGCGGAAAGTTTCCCCTGAAGCCGGTCAAGGGAAGGCATTTCACGGACGCAAGGGGCGCACCACATGGCCCAGAAGTTAAGAACGATCACCTTGCCGTTATAATCCGCAAGGGTCTTTTCGACCTCGCCATCCTGATAAAAGGGGTGTTTCGGTGCAGGGACGGGGGGGTGCGTTGCTTCGAAAAATTCCAGCCCGCCTTCACCAGAAACACCTTTTGCCGCATCTGCCCTTGAAAGCGGCGCGGATATAGCGACAATCAGCACAACTGCGAATGCGGTGACGACACCGGCTTTCAAGACCCGCATCAGCATGTTTTCACTTTCATTCCATTTTTCTCCGGTCGGCGGACGATGAACAAAAAAACAACCCATAACCAGCAAAACGACGGCAAGGACGCCAGCACCATGTGGGGCGGCCGCTTCGGATCCGGCCCTTCGGCCATCATGGAGGAAATTAACGCCTCCATCGGCTTTGACAAGCGTCTCTATGCACAGGACATCGCCGGATCGAAAGCGCACTGCACCATGCTGGTCGCCCGCGGCATCATCGACGCCGCCGATGGCAAGGCCATCATGGACGGCCTGGAGAGGATACGCGAAGAAATCGATTCCGGGGATTTCACATTCAAGCGATCCCTCGAAGACATTCACATGAATGTTGAATCACGGCTTGCGGAACTGGTCGGCGACGCTGCCGGTCGCCTGCATACGGCGCGTTCGCGCAATGATCAGGTCGCCACGGATTTCAAGCTTTGGGTGCGCGATGCGCTCGATTCCCTTGATGCCGGGCTTCGCGGCCTTCAGGCCACCCTGATCGAGCGGGCGGAAGAGAACGCCGAAACCATCATGCCGGGGTTCACCCACCTTCAAACGGCGCAGCCCGTGACCCTTGGCCACCACCTTCTGGCCTATGTCGAAATGTTCGGGCGCGATCGTTCGCGGGTGCGCGACTGCCGGGCACGCCTGAACGAATGCCCCCTCGGCGCTGCGGCGCTGGCGGGAACCTCGTTCCCCATCGACCGGGACATGACCGCCGAAATCCTGGGGTTTGACAGGCCAACCGCCAATTCCCTCGATGCGGTTTCCGACCGCGACTTCGCTCTGGAATTTCTGGGCCTTGCGGCAATCGCCGCCGTACACCTTTCCCGCATGGCCGAGGAAATCGTCGTCTGGTGCAGCGCGCCCTTTGGCTTCGTTTCCCTTCCCGACACCTTTTCGACGGGCAGTTCCATCATGCCGCAGAAGCGCAATCCGGACGCGGCCGAACTGGTCCGCGCCAAGGCCGGCCGGGTCATCGGCAACCTCAACGGCCTTCTGATCACCATGAAGGGTCTGCCGCTGGCCTACAGCAAGGACATGCAGGAAGACAAGGAACCGGTGTTCGAAGCCGCTGACACCATCGCATTGGGCATCGCCGCGATGACCGGGATGATAGCTGAAATGACGTTCCGCCCGGAACGTTTGCGCGAAACGGCTGGTCAGGGGTTCAGCACCGCAACGGATCTGGCCGACTGGCTGGTGCGCGTCGGCGGGCTTCCGTTCCGTCAGGCGCATCACGTCACCGGCCATCTTGTGAAAAAAGCCGAGGAGAAGGGCTGCGGTCTCGAAGACCTGAACATTGCCGAAATGAAGGAAGCGGACGAACGAATCACTGAAGACGTCTACGATGTCCTCGGCGTGGAGCGATCGGTAGCCAGCCGCACCAGTTTCGGCGGCACAGCGCCGGACAATGTCCGCACGGCGGCTGCGGCT
>JAPHTL010000327.1 GCA_026193355.1 Rhodospirillales bacterium | reverse complement strand
TCGGCGGCAATGCGGATGGCGCGCTCGTAGGCGAATGGGTCCAGGCATTGCGACCCGACATGAAAGGTGACGCCCACCGTGCGCCCGGCCGCGGACGCAGCGGCCAGAAGCGCGCGGGCCAGATCCGGCTTCGCGCCGAACTTGGTCGACAGGTCGTAAACCGATTTGTCCTGCGGCACGGCCATGCGCACCGTTATCGCGGCATCCGCACCGGTATGGGCAAGCGTTTTCGCCAGTTCCTCGTGACAATCGACCACAAACCGGCGCACGCCGGCATCGTCATAGGCGGCGCGGATCGACGGCGGCGTCTTGGCCGGGTGATGATAGAACTGCTCCGCCTCCGGACAGTGCTTCCGTATCAGGGCGATTTCGTGATCCGAGGCGACATCAAAACACCGGATGCCCGCATCATACAGGCCTCGCAACACCAGCGGATGCGCGTTGCACTTCACCGCGTATAGGGTGTCGCCGGGAAAGCCGTCAACGAACGCTGTCGCCGCATCATGCAGTGCAGCGGGCCGAAAACAGTGAACCGGTCGATCCGGGTGAAGGGCGTCGATCAGCGCCGCCGTCGAGACGAAGCGGGAGGTCGGCCCGGCATTGTCCGCGTTCATGTCTTTTGTTGCAGCCGCGCAAGGTAGTCGCGGCCTTCGGCATTAACCCGTTCACGCCGGCCGGTGACCCACCTGCGGCAGTTGGATGAACCGCAATGACAGGGAAACTGACGGAACAGGACATCTTCGGTCGTTGCATAATCGACGGTCAGGATGGTCCCGGCGGAGATGTCTTCGAGGGCCAGAACCTCCAGTCGCGCCATGTCGAGAAAGGTGTTCGGGCCGCACGAATGGGTCAGAAGACCAATGAAGTACGGATCGTGGACATGGCTGGTCGGCGTGACCTGCAAGGTATGCTGCATGATCACGCTGGTCATGTGACCGGCGAACTGGGCCATCACCGTCCCGCGTTCAAAATCCACCCTCGCCCGAACACCCCGGCCAATGGCGCCTTCCGAGAAAACCTCGAACTGGCTGTGCCGCGGCATAAGCTCGGCATAGGGGAAATCAGCAGGATAGAGCAGGCTGTCTGCCTGGTCTTCCTGTTGCGGTAGGACGGAACGGCGTGAACGTGGGACAAGCCTCATGACCTTAAATCTCCTGAAACGCAGGACGTGGCGGGAACATCCGCCCTGTCGCTACGTTGGCCAAGGACAAAAACACAAGAAGGCACCCCCGTGCCGGCAGGGCCGCCACGTGAACCAGTTCGGTTTTTCAGGATAGTTAACGGATACGTCCACCGCTTTCCTGCCCAAGGTGCCTGACACAATACGGACCCTGGGTCTCGCCTACCTGCCATGAACAGCAGGGTTATCGGCCTGTATCCGCAGTCGCGATATTTATTCAGCTTTTTCTCCCGGTCAAGTATCTATTTTCATCGTTGGTTACAGTGACTGGCGGCATCGAAACATTCGACCAACCCCGCTCCATCAGGGTTTGAATCCCCCCCCCGATCGAAAATAGGGTAGAACTGTTGCAGGTTTCCTGTTTCAACCAAGCCCCAGAAAAACCACCATGGCCCGCCGCCCTTTTCAGAATGGCCTTTGCGCCGCCCTCGCCGCCACACTGCTTTATGCGGGATCGACGGCGGCGGCGGTCGGGAACGAAATCAGAATCGGCCTTGCCGAGGGGGCAGCGACCATGGACCCGGCAAATTTCCGGCACCGGGTTACAGGCAGCATACTGCGCAACATCCATGACGGCCTTCTGACCCGCGACGGGCGGATGCGGCTGGCCAATGAACTGGTGGAGGACTGGGTGCAGACAGGGCCGCTCAGCTTCGAAATGACGCTGAAGCGCGATGTCCGTTTCCACGATGGTACGGTGATGACCGTCGAGGACGTGATCTTCACCTTCGAGCGCCTGACGGTCAAGGGAGCGATGAACGGTCGAACCAGCCCGCGCGCTGACCTGCTGCCACGCTTCAAAAGCATTACCTCGCCCGCCCCCGACATCGTCCGTTTCGACCTTGTTGAACCGTGGCCCTATCTGCCTTCCGTCCTGCCCATGCAGATGATCATCAGCAAGGCGTTCACCATGGCGGCAGGGCCGGAGGGGCTGGAACGTCGCGCCAACGGCGCCGGGCCGTTCAGGTTGAGCGAGTGGCGAAAGGACGGCACTGTCACGCTTGAGCGTTTCGACGGATACCACGGCGGTGCGCAGCAGATACCGCCCGTGGGCCCGGCCTGCCTGGAGCGTGCAACCTTCAAGGTCATTCCCAGCGCCGAGGCGCGAATCAAGGCGCTGCAGGACGGCAAGATTGATCTAATCGACAAGGTTCCATCATGGGCCGTGGAATCCCTGATCTTTTCGAAAAACGTGGATGCCCTCGTATCGGAAGGAACGCGGAGCACCTTTATCACCCTCAACGTTGACCGTCCCCCGTTCAATGACCACCGCGTTCGCGCGGCGGTGAATCACGCCATTGACCGGGCCTGGATCATTGAAGGGGTTCTGGGAAACCATGCCACCGTCATTAACGGCCCCCTGAGCCCGACCGCCATCGGCTTCAACTCGCGCTTGCCCGCCTTTGAATATTCACCGCAACGGGCCAGGGCGCTGCTGGCCGAGGCGGGATACCCGGAGGGAATAGACGTTCGCATGGGTGTGGCGCACAGCGATATCTTCCCCGCCCGGGCGATCAAGGGCTTTTTGACCGAGGCCGGCATCCGCGTCACAATCGAAGCGGCGCCACCCGGGGATATCCGACGCCGCTGGAGCACCCCGGAAACAAGGGGCGACATGTGGCTGACGTCCTGGGGAAATGCGTCTTTGGATCCGGCGGGAATACTGGACCCCACCCTGCGGACCGGTGGGCGGGGAAACTTCAACGGCTATTCAAGCGCCGAGGTGGACCGACTGCTTGCCGATGCCCGCCGAACCGCCGCTCCGGCAGAAAGGGCGGAAATCTACCGCAGAATTCAGGCGATCATCAACGCGGATGCACCATGGGTTTTCCTTTGGGTGGAGGAAGATGTTTACGGCGTATCACGGCGCGTGAAAAACTGGTTGCCGCGTCCGGACGGACTGATCAACCTTCATGATGTGTGCGTTGAATGATGGACAACCCTGATCACAGAGAAAATCGCCGCTTGACGCGCGCAGCCCGCAAAATGGAAAAGCGGCGGGAGCAGTTTCTGTTCTTGCGGTTCTTTGCTACGGCAATGGCCGTCATATCACTCGTCGGCGGGGCGATCGGTTTTGCGTACACCCAGGGCGAACATGATGCGATCATCGCCCGCGAGGATGCGGCCCTGGCGCTTGCCGGGAAAACCGTCTCCCGCAGCATAATCACCGCCGTCTCCGACGTGCGGACCGTCGCCGGCAGCCTTTCGGTCCGCCGAATGGTCGAGCAATCCGACAGCTGGGCCTTGCTTGACCTAAAGGAGGCTTTGCTCGCCTTCGCCTCCAGCAACCCCACGTATGACCAGGTCCGCTTTCTTGACGCCACAGGGCGGGAAATCGTCCGTGTGCAGGCCTCCCCCGGAGGGCCGAAGCTCGTTGATGATGACCTCCTGCAAGACAAGTCGGGTCGCCCCTATGTCAAGAACACAATGAAACTGGTGGGCGGTGAAATCTACGTCTCCCCCCTCGACCTGAATGTTGAACGTGGAAAGATCGAAACGCCCATCAAGCCAACGATCCGCTTCGCCACACCGCTGGCTGACAAATTCGGGCGAAAAAAAGGTCTGATCGTCCTGAACTTCAACGCCGGGCCGATGCTTCGGGAAGTCCGCGAAGAACTGCTGCAAGCCAGGGGCGAAACCATGATCCTGAATGGCCACGGGTTTTGGCTCTTGGCCCCTGACCAGCAGGACGAATGGGGGTTCATGCTGGACGAAAAACGAAGCTTCGCGAGACGCCACCCAAAAATATGGGAAACAATTCAGGCGGAGCTTAGGGGAGCCAATGAACTTGATGGGCGAACATACATACACCGCACGCTTTTTCCCATCGAGATCGCAAACATGTCGACCCTCGGCGAGGCTCACGTCCATGCTGATGATGATGGGGGCAATCCGGACCACTTCGCCATCCGTTGGCATTTCATTTCGATAACGGATATCAGCCTTCTGGGATCTCTTTCGCCAGCGGCCAAATCAGCCGCCGCCGCCGCCGCGCTGGCCATCATTTTGTTGATCGCCGCCATCAGCTTTTCGGCGGCGCGATCCGGCACGATCCGCCACCGGGCGGAAGCTGAGCTTCGCGAAAGCCAGAGCGAGTTGGAAGCCCAATCGACATTGCTTCAAACAACGCTGGAATCCATCGATCAGGGTTTCGCCGTCTGGGACAGAGAACAGAAGCTGGTTGCATGGAACGCCCGGTGCCTCGAATTCTGGCGGCATACGGATATTGTGCGCAAAGGCATGGTGATGGACGACCTGATCCGGGCCCTTGCCGAAGAAGGTGTTTTCGGGCCAGGAAACACGGTCGCGATCACCGCGCGCGAGATCAACCGGATAACCAGGGCAGGTCCCTCTTCGCATGAAGAAATCCGTATGCCCGGAGGCAAAATCGTATCGCTGCATAGATATCCGATGCCCAGCGGCGGCCATGCTTCGGTCTACACAGACGTCACCGAAGCCCGCAACGCGCAGCAAGCCTTGCAAAAGAGCGAGGAATTGCTGGCCATGGCGATCGAAAATATTTCAGACGGCTTCGTCGTCGTGGACGGCGAAGGGCGGTTTGCACTTTTCAACAGCCGCTTCCAGGGTCTTTACCCAAATTCGCGCGACACCATCATCCGTGGTGGAACCTACGCGGAATTCGTGAGCAAGGGCGCCGAGCGCGGCGAATATCCCGATGCCGAAGGCCATGTCAACGACTGGGTCGCCGCACGGCTGAATCAAGAAGAGGGCGCCGCCAATTTCGTTCAGCCGCTGATCGGCGACCGCTGGGTTCGGATATCCACACGTCCCCTTCCCGACGGGGGACGGGTCGAAGGCCACGTGGACATCACCGAGCTCAAGCAAGCACAGGAGACAGCGGATAGCGCCAACAAGGCGAAATCCGAGTTTCTGTCGTCCATGAGCCATGAGTTGCGCACACCGCTCAACGCCATCCTCGGGTTCGCCCAATTGATGGCGTACAACACCAATGAGCCACTGACAGACTCACAGTCCCAGGCGGTTGATCACATACTGAAAGGCGGCAAGCATCTTCTGGAGCTGATCAACGAAGTCCTTGACCTCGCCAAGATCGAGGCGGGACGGATGGACCTTTCCATCGAGAACGTGTCGCCGGAAACGGTGACCGAAGAGTGCATTTCGATGATCAACACCGCCGCTGAACGGCGCGGTATCGCAATTGAGGTGACAGATCACACACACGGCGTGGCCATTCTTTCTGCCGATTACACCCGGTTGAAGCAGGTGATGCTGAACCTGATGTCCAACGCGGTGAAATACAACGTGGAAGACGGGCGCATCATGCTGGGATGGACGCGGCCGAACGAAGGCT
>JAPHTL010000331.1 GCA_026193355.1 Rhodospirillales bacterium | reverse complement strand
TTGACGATCGCCTGAATAAAGTCTTCGTGCTGTTCAAGGTGGTCCTTGATGGTGCTGACGAGAATGATCGAATCGTTCACCACGATGCCCGAAAGGCCGATCAGCGCGACCATGCTTAGGATGGTCATGTCATATCCCATCAGCAGATGGCCGACGACGCTTCCAACAAAGGCCAACGGTATGACCGACATGACGACAAGTGGTTGCAGGTAGCTTGCGAACACCCAGGCCAGAATGATGTAGATGGCAGTCATGCCCAGCATGGCCCCGATCCGCATATCGCCGAAGGTTCTTTCCTGTTCCTCCGCCCGTCCTGCGAAATGAACGGTGACGCCGTTCTTTTCCATGATTGCGTCAAGTCCATCACGGTTCAGAGCTTCGACGATCGCACCGGTGCTTGTCAGGGCCTTGTCGATTTCCGCGGTGACGGCCACGCGCCGGGCCCCATCCTCGCGCCGCACACGGGCGAAGCCGTGTTTGCCTTCCAGCGCCGCCGTTTCCTCCAGCGCGACTTCATCGCCGTTTGGACCGCGAAGATATAGGGAATGAATCGCACCGACTTCGATCGCATCGCGTGGGTACTGAACCCTGATGGCGACTTCCTCGTCGCCTCGGGGGAAGCGTTTGGCGACCGTTCCCTCAAAGGCGGCACGCACCTGACGTCCGATCGATTCGGTCGTGAAGCCGAGCGCCGCGCCCTTTGGCGTGAGTGAAATGATCGTTTCCTCCTTGCCGTACGGCAGGTCATCCTCGATCGCCGAGACGCCGGGATAGCTGGCCAGAAGGCGTTTCACCTCGTTCGCCGTCGACTTGAGGGACGATACGTCGTCTCCGGATATCCGGATATCGACGTCAAGGCCAGGCGGCCCCGTCTGCGCCGGTACGGCGGTCATGGTGTCAACGCCGGCGGGATGGCGGATCTCGTTGCGCCATGCGGCAAGCAAGGTGTCCGTCCTGATCGTGCGCTGGTCGGACGGGGTCAGTTCGACGATCAGGCCACCGACATTGTCACCGGCAAGTCCGATCGCCGTATCCCGGCCAGCCTTCTGCCCAACAGATGTTTCGACGATGCGGACCAAGCCGCCCTTGCCTGCCGTGACATTCGCTTCCGCCACGCGCAGGGCGCGCTCCATCTCGCGGACGGCTTCAAAGGTGGCGCTGCGCGGCGTTCCGGGAACCATCTGCACATTGCCATAGACCTTGTCGGCTTCCGGGGCATTGAAAAAATGAAAGCCGATACGCCCGCCGGCAACGACGCCAAGGCTTATCAGCAAGGCCGCTGTGGCGCAGGCAAGCGTTGCGTAACGCCACTCGACGCAGAATCGAACAGCACGCTGGAAAGGGCCGTCCCTGAACCGGTCAAAGGCGTCGTTGAAACGTCTGCGCGGGGTCAGGCGGGTATCGCCTTCGTGCCGCCGTTTTGTGCGGGAGAGCGCATGGCGCATGTGGTTGGGAAGGACAAAGAAGCACTCGACCAGACTGGCCAGAATCACCACGACGGCGACATAGGGGATGGCCGAAATGATCTTGCCGATGATGTCGGAGATAATGAACAGCGGAAGGAAAGCGGCGATGGTGGTCAGTGATGACGCCATAACGGGTATGGCCATTCGCCGCGCGCCTGCTTCGGCGGCTTCGGCTGGTGGAAGGCCTGCCTTGTGCCGCGCCTCGGCATATTCGCCGACCACGATGGAATCGTCCACGATGATGCCCAGCACCATGATCAGGGCGAAGAGGCTGACCATGTTGATGGTCTGCCCCGATCCGAGCATGAGGAGGACGGTGGCGAGAAGTGAAACCGGAATAGCGGCCGCGACCCAGAAACCGACACGGAAATTGAGGAAAAGAAAAAGAATCGCCAGAACCAGGACAAGCCCCTGCGCGCCGTTGCGCAACAGCAACTCCATGCGCCCGCGGATAAGATCGGACATGATGTCGTATTGCTGAACCTTCAGGCCAGGGGGAAGTGTCTTTTCCAGATCGGCGAGAAGCTCTTCCACCGTGTCTGCGATTTTGAGCGCGTCCGCATTGACCGAACGCATGATGTGCAACTCGATGGCCCGCTCGCCGTTGCTTCGAACCTCGCTGTCGGATTCGGTGAAACTTTCGCTGACATCGGCGATATCCCCAAGGCGCACTTTCTGGCCGTTGGGAAGCGACTTGATTTCGATATCGCGCAGTTCGCGTGCTTCCTTGACGAGTCCAAGACTACGGATCTGCCTTTCCGCCTCGCCCCGTGTGCCGCCCGAGGGCAGGTCCTTCGACGTGGCGGCGATCCTTGCGCTGATGTCATCAAGTGTCAGATCGAAACGTCGCAGCGTTCCGGGTTCGACGTCGACCCAGATCTCCTCGTCCCGTGCGCCGACCAGGTCGACCTTGTCGACTCCTTTATCCAGAAGGGTGTCACGGATTTTTTTGGCGTAGGCCTTGAGGGACGATTCGGGGAACGGCCCGGACAGGATCAGCCGGCTGATCGTGTCGTAGCGGGTCACCCGGCGGACGATGGGGCGTTCGCTGTCTTCGGGAAGCGTCGTTATCTGGCCCACGGCTGTCTCGACGTTGGACAGGGCGGTCTGCATGTCCGTATTGGGCTCGTATTCGATGGTGACGACGGCGAACCCCTCAAGGGAATCGGAAACAACCTTTTTTACGCCATCAAGGAACCGGACCTCCGGTTCGATGGCTTCAACGACGTTGCTGTCCATGTCCTCGGCGCCGGCGCCGGGCCACTTCACCTGAACGGAAATGATGTCGATGCCAAAATCCGGGAAGAACTGGGTGTTGATACGGCTCAGCGCAAAAATGCCGCCGATGACCATCACGGCCATCAACAGGTTTGCCGCCGTTGGGTGCCGGATGAAAAGACCGATCAGTCCCGTTTTTCCGCTCACCGGCGTCTCCTAGCGTTCCGCCGGCGTCGCGCCGACCGCTTCCACAATACGTACGCCGGGGCCGATTTCCGGGAAGCGGGTGATGACGACTTTATCGCCCTGCCCGAAATTACCGCGTATCAGCACATCGTTTCCATCGCGCACGACCAGCGCGACCTGTCTGGTGGCAAGCCTTGATGCGCCCTCGCTTTCTTCGGCGACATAGATTGTATCGCCGTTGTGAAGAGCGCTTTCGGGAAGGCGCAGCACCTGTCGATAGACCCGGTCGGGAACTTCAACGTGGACGAAGGCCCCGGGTCGCAGAACCGTATCCGGGCCGACTCCTTCAAGGATGCCGTAAACAAGCGCGCCACCGGTCGCCGCATCGATCCTGCCGTCGATCCGGTCAATGGCCCCATCGAAAGCAAAGGTGTGCTCACCGGCTTTCCACCGGACCTTAAGCGCCCGCCCGATGTAATCATCCGCAGCAAGAAGGCGTGCGAACTGAGAGTCGCTGACATGAAAACGAACCTCAAGCCGTCCGGTGTCCACCAGCCGCGCAATGCGGTCGCCGGTGCTGACCTGCTTTCCTTCGGCTGCTGCGGTGTCCAGGAGAACGCCGCCAAATGGCGCCGTAAGCCGGGCGCTCTCCTCATCGCGTTCGGCCCTGCGAAGAAGAACGCCAAGACGTTCCATGGATTCCTGCCGGGCGATCATTCGCGACTCGCGATCAGCCAGTGCGAGTTTCGCATCGTCGAGGTTTTTCAGGCTGCCTGCCCCGGACCCGGCCAGTTTCTCGCGTCGCTTGACTTCCGCGCGCGACAAGGCGATCTGGGCGCGGTCGTTCTCCAGAAGCTGGCGCTCGCCCGTCAGCTGTGCGCTGATTTCCTCAACGGTGGATTTGTAGTCAAACGGGTCTATGGCGATCAACAGATCCCCTGCAGCAACCTTTCCGCCGTCCCGGAAGTTTGGCCCAACGCCGATGATACGTCCGGGAACAAGCGGGCGGAGTTCTGTTTCGCGCCCGGCGACAATCTCCCCGTACATGCTCATGACCGGCTGTTCGTCCCCGGGTGTTGCGGGTTTCGTTGCGACGACCCAGGCTCTTTCCTCGGGCGGCTTTTTCGGCGCGAGTGGTCGTGTCGCGATCATGATCCCGGCGATAACAACGGCGGCCCCGACGATGGAAAGCGGGATGATAACCTTGATGCTGTGACGCATGCGGGATTGTTGGAGGGGCGGGGCAGTCAACGTTCACTCCTTTCAAGGCCAATGGCCGCGCAAACGGATTCAGCTGCGATGGCGCCGACCATCTCAATTCTTTCAGGGGTATAGGAATCCCAACCCGCCCTGTTCCAAAGCACCTTGCGTCCAATCAGGAAAATAATGATCTGCCCGATGACGGCATGAGCGCGCACAAGCGTTTCGGGTGAATCCGCCGGGCATCCCGATGCTGCGGCGACAAGTTCCGCCACGGCCTCGTGCACAGGTTTCGCCCGTAGATCATAGATGATGTCATAGGCGTCCGAAGGCATCGCGTGCTCACGGATGATGATCGCGGCGCGCAGGCGCATCTTGCCGTCCGCAAGGATTGCGCCGATCAGGCTTCGAACGAAGCGATCGGTGATTTCCGTCAGGGCGTCACGGTCACCTCGCGCGGCGCGGATGCCTTCGCGGAGCGCCGCGATCGCCGGGGCGACCAACGGTTCGCTCTTCACAAGCATTTGTCGGACAAGGGCGTGATACAGTTCTTTCTTGCCACCGAAATGATAGGCGATGGCCGCAACGTTGACACTGGCTTCGGCGCACAGTTCGCGTGTGGTGACGCCGTCAAAGCCCTTGGCGGCGAAAAGGTCGAGCGCCGATTCAAGAAGGCGCTTGCGGGTCAGGTCGCTTCGCGAAAGAGGCGCCGATGTGGGCGGGTTTTCGGCAGATCGCCTCTTTGTTTTTGCAGCGTGTCCCATCGGCCATCCTTGTGTGGGGATAAGACAATTTTCAATCGGATGATTAAAAAAGTCAATCGACCGTTTGAATGGGTGGATAGTCCTGTTGCCGTGGGGGCGGGACGATGGAAGGCCGGTGGGCGGTCCCTCGGGAGGCAGGAGGCAATATGACGGGCCCATATGGGTGCGGGCATTTCCGCCTTTGCCAGTGCGGGGGCCTTCTCGGGGGGGTGAGAAGGATGCTGTGGGGCATATCCCTAAGGCTCGACCACCGGTTATTGAAGGCTAACGCAATACGGGTAAGGGCCGGAATCACGATCACGTGAAAGATTTCAGGGCTGACAGGAGGGTTCCGCGCCGATACGTCCACCGTTCCAGCGTCTGCCGAACAGGACGGCCAGAACAAGCCCCATCGCCGACATGGCGGCCATGGCCCAGTATGCCCCCCCTGCAAATGCTTCATAGAGATGCCCCGCGGCCAGCATGGTCAACCCGGTTCCGATGCCATAGGCTGCCGCCGCATAAAGGGCCTGCGCCGTTGCCGATACTTCCGGCGCGGCGGCGCGAATGATGAAGGACATCGCCGCCATGTGAGCAGCGCCAAACGTCAACGCATGAAGCGCTTGGACGGCGATCAGGGGCTCAAGCTGCACGGTTGATGCGGTGACGCCCCAACGCACCATTCCTGCGATTGCGGCCAGGATGATGGCGCTTGCCGGCCCGATCTTTCGCAACAGTCCCGCGCCGATGGCGAAGAGGATTATCTCCGCAATCACCCCTTCCGCCCAAAGCCAGCCGATCACGTCGTCGGCATGGCCACTTGCGCGCCAGTGGATTGTGCCAAATGCGTAATAGACGCTGTGACTTGCCTGTACGAGCGAAACTGCGCCGAGGAAAAGCAGGAAAGTCCTGTTGCTCAGAAGGCTGCGAAAGGGTCGGTGCGCGATCGCGCCGGATGTGGGCGGTCGCGTGTCGGGAAGGATCAAGCAGGACAGGAATGTGAGGCTGACGCCCGCCAGTATCAGGATAAAGATGATGCTTGCCGGTCTGCCTTCCAGAAGCCACCCGCCGCTGACGGCCGCCACGACAAAGGCAAGGGAGCCCCAAAGCCGGATCCGGCCGTAGTCGAGGCCGCGCGCATGAACCGTCAACATGGTCAGGTTTTCGCCCAAAGGCATGATCCCCGTCCAAGCCGTCGCGAAGACCATGGATACGATAAAAACCTGCCAGAAACCGTTGGTCGGCCAGAATGCCGAAAAAGCCAGAACCGCAAGGGCAGCCAGGGCGATCATGGGTCGCCGTCTTTCGCCCCTGTGGTCTGCGTAGCGGGCGACCGCCGGTGCGATGATCGTCTTCCCGGAAATCGTCAACGCCAGAACGATGCCGATTTCAGATGCGTCGAGTCCTTTGGAGCCGAGCCAGACGGGCCAGAAAGGAAGCGTGATTCCGACCACACCGAAAGAGGCGGTGTAAAACAGGGCGAGCCGAATCGATATTCCTGTTTGACTGGCGTTCACATCGGTTCCTGTGCTGAATGGGCCCGAGGCGGAAAATACAGCATCGGGATGGCTTCCGCTTCAGGGGATTGATAGGGTTCCACACAGGCGTTCGTCACAAGGGGCAAACCGTACGATGAAAGAAGACGGTCGACTTGAAAAACACTCCGTGGTGATTTCCGGCCATCGAACCAGTGTTTCGGTTGAACGCGCGTTCTGGACGGCGTTGGAGCAAATCGCCACTTCGCGGGGCCTTTCGGTCAATGCCCTCGTCGCCGAGATTGATCACGACAGGGAGGGCAACCTTTCAAGTGCGATCCGGCTGTTCGTCCTGGCGGCCCTGCGGTCGCCCTAACGCCCCAATCCTTTGAGAAGCAGATTCTTGAAAATGTCTTCGGGGCGGACCTTCTTCTTCGGCTCTTCTGGTGGCGGTTGCGCCGCCGGTTGATCCTGCGGTGTGGGGGCGGCCTGTTTTTGCGCCGTGTGAATTGTCACTTTGGGCGCATCAAGCTGGCCGATCACGGTGAAGGGAACGACGTCGGGAATTTTCACCTTCTTGGCAAGCAGCGCCATGATCGGGTTCTTTGCTGTCTGGACCTCGCCCTTGACGTCGACCAACCAGTTGGGGAAATCGACGGCGCCCTTCGCCACGCCGTTCCCGGCGACGGAAACGATCTTCAGGTCGTCCGATCGGGCGACCCCGTTGGCGATGACATAGCTTCCCGAAACGTCCGAAAGCCCGCTTCCTTTCTGTCCGCCCAGTGCATTGGTGAACTGGTACAGCCCGCCGATAAGGGCGAGCGGCCCGGAAAGAAGCGACCCCGCCTTGTCGCTGCTCTTGACGTCCACGCCGCGCAGGTCGAACGAACCCTTGCCGTTCAGGGTGGAGATGATACCGAAGACGCTGTTCCCCTGGGCGGTGACATCGGTCACGATGTTCGCCTTGCCAACCGCCACGGTTTCACCGGTTGCGGCGAGGGTGGCCTTGGCGATGTTGATGTTCGTGGCCGACAGTCGACCGTTCAGCCCCCGTGAACCCATCGAATTGATGATCGCGGCACCGTCGAGCTGACCGTCGAAAACAGCGCCCGTCAGGCGTTCGACTTTCAGCACACCATCAAGGAGCGTGATTGCGACATCCGCGTTCTCCACCCTGTAGTGGCGGTAGGTCATGCTCTGCGCCCTGGCGTTCAGGGTGGCGTTGAACGTGGCCATGCCGGACAGGTCGATGGGATCGCGTGACCATCGCTCCGCCCCTTGGGTGGAAGCGCCGCCGCGGCTGGGCTGGCTCCTCGAAGTCGCCGATGTATTCGTTTTGCCGGCTTTCTGCCCTTCCTGCGGAAGATACGGATCAATCACCAGGTCGCCAAACACGAGGCTGGCATTCACAACCGGTTTCGGACCGGCCAAACGAACGTCCGCCTGACCGCTGATGGCGGATGTGCCGATATGGCCGCTCAGGCCGTTGAGGGCGAGCGTGTCGGCGTTGGCCTTGACCCGAGCCTTGATGTCCATGGCGCCGATGGGGCCTTGTGGGCTGTATCCTGCGCCAAGTCGGCGGATAAGGTCCCTGGGATCGGGGTGCTGGATGGTCGTGTCCAGTTCAAGCCCCGTCATCAGGTCGAAAGGAGAAAGGGTTCCCGCCAAACCGAACACGCCGCCCAGCGCATCAATATCAAGCTTCACCGTCGGATTTACGAGGGAGCCGTCGATTGCGCCATTGACGGCGATCTTCCCTTTGGTCAGCGCCGGTATCGGGGTGATGCCGGCAAGGCGGAACAGAGGGATCGTATCGGCGGTCGCCATTGCGATGGTGATTCCCTTCGCGCTTGGTATGCCGCCCAGCCCGTTGAGCGTTCCCTTGATGGATGCCGATGCGCCCGCCATTCCGCCAACAGAGGCGTCGCGGATCGTCAGGGCGCTGTTGAACAGGGTTCCGTCGAAACGGGTGTTTTTGACGGAAATCCCATTTACGGTCATTTCACCGATGGCCATGCGCAGGTTCGCGTCAAATCCTGTCAGCGCGGAGAAGGCGGAAAAGAAGGAAGGTATTGGGGCCTTGGTCGAAGGCTGCGTGGTGCTGACGCCCGTCGGGGCCTTGTCGCCTACGGCGGGGGATGGTTTTCCTGCCGTTGCGGGCGGAGGGAGAAGATAGGCATCGACATTGATCCGGTCGAGCGAAAGGTCAGCGCCGAAGGACAGTCGGTCCGTCAGGGCCAGGGTTACGCCACCTTTGACATGGCTGCTGTCGAACGCGGCCGACAGACCGGCGACCTGGATCTGCTCCGGCGTCAGGGAAACCTTTCCCCTGGCGCTAAGCTTGCGCAGACGGTCTGCCGGAACCTGCAACGGTCCCGCGCCAAGCCAGCGCATGATGCCTTGAAGGTCGCCGACGTTCGCCTCGACCTCGCCTTCATATTTCGGATTGCCGCCTTCAAGGGTGACAAAGCCGAATGTCGCCGCTTCGCCGCCACCCGGCAACAAGGCAGATATCTGATTGACGATGAATTCCCCTTCCGTCAGGGCGACGTTCGCCTTGGCCTGCGTAATGACCCCGCCCTTGTAGGAGAGGGCCTCTACGCCGAGTTCCAGCGCGGCGTTGATGTTCTTTGGAAGGGGAGAGGCATTCGCCTTTGTCCCGGACGATGTTCCCTGACCCGCCGGCGGGGTGGAATCATTGCGCAAGGCGATGGATGCCTTTCCGTCTTCGGACGTCGAAACAGCGGCTTTCGCCAGGCCTTTGACATCAATGGCGGGCAGCGCGATCCATTCATCCAGGTCGATCCGTTTGACGTTGATCGCCGCCCTGAACTGCGGGACCTTGGCATCAAGCTTCAGGTGCGCATTTCCACCTGCCTGGGTCGAACCCAGCCGAAGGTCTATTTCGGTCATGTCAAGGCGCTCGGCTGTCGCCGAGATTGCCGATTTCAGGGCGAAGCTCTGCCCAAGAATGCCGGGGAGCGTCCCGCCACCCGATATGATTCCCACAGCGTCGGCCAGCCTGCTTCCTTCCGCCAGGATGTCGCCCCGCAGCTTTGGCGTATCGTCGGTCAGGACAAGCGCCCCGGTAAACCTGGCCTTGGCCGTATCCGAGAGACCAGCGCTTAATGTGAAGGGAACGGTTCGCCCCTGAATCATACGCCCGATGGAAACTTCAAGATCGACCGGGATGCCGCGAATGACCGCTGCGCCGGTTGCGTCGAATGGGCCAAGCAGGGAGGCGGCGACCACGCGGGCGTTAATGCTTGAGACACGTTCGACCGTTCCGGCCTTCGCATCCCTGTACACAAGTGTACCGTTATCAATGACGAAGCTGTCGATCCGAACCGGAAGATCGCCCACTGAATCG
>JAPHTL010000057.1 GCA_026193355.1 Rhodospirillales bacterium | reverse complement strand
ATAAACGAATGCAGGGGATCGTAATCGTCACGCCCGCCGCTGGCTGCGCCTTGCGTTCCGCGCCGATCGAAGATCAGGTCTTCCGCTGTCTGGACTTCCTCGTCGGGGATCTTGTGCAGCGGCATGATCTTGGAGACATGGACAATCGCCCCGCCCATGCCACGCTGCGCCGCATGGTGCATGTAAACGGAATTCAGCACATGCCGCGCCGCCGGTTTCAGACCAAAGGAGATATTCGACAGCCCAAGAATGATCTGCGTATCGGGCAACTCGCGGGCCAGTGTCTCGATGGCGTCCAGGGTTTCCAGCCCGAGACGGCGATCGTCCGCATTGCCGGTGCAGATGGTGAAGGTCAGCGGATCGAAGAGCAAATCGCCCGGCGGCAGTCCGTGTTTGTTGACGGCAAAATCATAAAGGCGTTTGGCGATGCGCAGCTTGCCCGCTGCATCCTTCGCCATGCCGTCCTCGTCGATGGTCAGCGCGATGACCGCCGCGCCGAACTTGCGGGCCAGCGCCAGTCGCTGCGCGGCGGGTTCCTCGCCGTCCTCGAAATTGATGGAGTTGATGATCGCCTTGCCGCCATAGAGCTTCAGCGCCGCTTCCAGAACGGGAAGCTCCGTCGAATCGATGACCAGCGGCGCGGTGACCGCCCCGCGCAGCCGCGACACCACTGCCGTCATGTCGGCGACCTCGTTGCGACCGACGTAGGCCGTGCACACATCCAGCGTGTGGCTACCCTCTTTCCCCTGTTCGCGGCCCATGGCGACGCAGCCATCCCAGTCCTCTACCGCCAGCAGTTCGCGGAATTTCTTCGAACCGTTGGCGTTGCAGCGTTCTCCGATGGCGAAGACCGCATTTTCCTGGCGAAGTTCAACCCGTGAATAGAGCGACGACACCGCCGCCACCGTATGAACGGTTCGCCTCACCGGAACGGGACGGTGTGCCGCGCTTTCTGCACGGGCGCGCAGCATGGCGTCCAGCGCCTCGATATGACCGATGTTGGTGCCGCAACAACCGCCGATCAGGTTGACGCCATCTTCCTCGATGAAGCGTTCAACCCAGCGCGCCAGTTCCGCCGGGCGCAGGGGATAGACCGTTTCCCCGTCGACCAGTTCAGGCAGGCCCGCGTTGGGCTGCACCGAGATCAGGCCCGACCAGTTCTCCGACAGCCATTTGACGTGTTCGGCCATTTCCTGTGGGCCGGTTGCGCAATTCAGCCCCAGCAAAGGAACATCAAGCGCGCCTATGGCCGTGGCCGCGGCAGCAATGTCGGAACCGACCAGAAGGGTCCCGGTGGTTTCGACCGTCACCTGAACAAAGATCGGAACGTCGTCCGCCCCTTTACCGCCATCCGCGCGCGCGCGCTTGGCGCCGTTGACCGCGGCCTTGATCTGCAAGGGGTCCTGGCAGGTCTCGATCAGGATGGCATTGACGCCGCCCGCGATCAGGCCGGCCGCCTGTACGGCGAAGGCGTCCTCAAGGGTGTCGTAATCAATATGGCCGAGGCTGGGCAGTTTGGTTCCCGGTCCAATGTCACCCAACACGAAGCGTTCGCGACCGTCGCCCGCGAATTCGGATGCCGCCTCGCGGGCCAATTCTGCCGCTTCCTTCGACAGGCCAAAAGCCTCGTCGGCAAGGTCGAATTCCGCCAGCGTCACAGGCGACGTGCCG
Source organism: Rhodospirillales bacterium (assembly GCA_026193355.1). Taxonomy (GTDB): domain Bacteria; phylum Pseudomonadota; class Alphaproteobacteria; order Rhodospirillales; family JAPHTL01; genus JAPHTL01. The sequence continues at coordinate 940 of JAPHTL010000057.1, read as the reverse complement.
AAAGTATTGGTGATGACCGTGTCGGCCCCCGCCTGGAAATAGCCGCGGTGAACTTCTCGCACGACATCTGGCCGCGAGCGGGTGAGGATATCCGTGCAGTTTTCCTGCCCCCAGAAGTCTTTCTCCACTTCCAGATTCATTTCCTGAACCCGCGAACCCATGCCGCCATCGCACAGCAGGACGTGATCCCTCAGGGCATCAAGTATATGGGCCATTGCGAACTTCCTTCCGGTCAGGCGGTGGTTTTCGGCCGCACACCGAGGATATGGCAGATGGCATAGGACAGATCTGCGCGGTTGAGGGTGTAAAAGTGAAACGCCTTTACGCCGTTCGCGTGGAGAACGCGGCACTGTTCGCCCGCGACCGTCGCGGCGACGAGCTTGCGGGTATCGGGATCGTCGTCCAGTCCCTCGAACAGTTCGGCCATCCATTTCGGCACCGATGCGCCGCAGGTTTCGCACATACGCACCAGATTCCTGAAGTTCGATACCGGCAGGATGCCGGGGATGATCGGTACGTCGATCCCTGCGGCCAGCGCCCGGTCCATGAATCGAAGGTAGACGTCAGTATCGAAGAAGAACTGTGTGATGGCGCGGGTGGCGCCAGCATCGATCTTGCGCTTCAGGTTATCCAGATCGGCGCCGGCGCTTATCGCTTCGGGGTGCACCTCGGGATAGGCGGCAACCGATATTTCGAAATCGGCAACCTTTTTTAGTCCCGCCACCAGATCGGCCGCATAGGCGTAGCCTCCGGGGTGTGGTTCGTACTGGCTGCTATCTTCCGGCGGATCCCCACGCAGGGCGACGATATGCCGGATGCCGCTTTCCCAGTAATGGCGGGCGACCTCGTCCACTTCATCACGCGTGGCGCCGACGCAGGTCAGATGTGCAGCCGGTTGCATGGCGGTTTCGCGGGCGATGCGGATAACGGTTGCGTGGGT